>CALISX010000556.1 GCA_938041725.1 uncultured Lachnoanaerobaculum sp. | reverse complement strand
AGTTTACTTTATGAAAAAGTCTACAAAGATATATATAGTAATGATTCTTATTATTCCCGTCTTTAGGATTTAGCACTAGAGTTTTTTAGGGATGATTATTTTTGCCTCCCCGTCAACCCCGCATGGTTATTAGCTTTTTTGCCTTTTTGAAAAATTGACAAAGATATTTTTTTATCATTGAATAAATAGTGTTATAGTGCTATACTATTTAGGGGGTATTTTTATGGCATATTTTCTCAAAAAGACAAAAAATAAAAAAGGTACTTACCTTCAAATCTATGAGAGTTATTATGATCCAGAACGCAAAAGAGGGGCACATCATTCCTATAAACCTCTTGGATATGTTCATGAATTAACAGAACAAGGGATCACTGATCCTATTGCCTTTTACAAAGAAGAAGTGATAAAGCTAAACCAGAAGTATCAGGAGAATAAACGCAATTCCAAAACCCAGCAGATTACTAATACGTCTCCTGAGAAACTTCTGGGATATTTCCCTATCAAGAGCATTAATGATTCCCTCGGAATTAAGCGCTACCTTAACTTAATGCAGACGGCCACAGGTTTTCGATTTAATGTAGCCGATCTAATTGCCTCACTGATTTATGCAAGGCTTGTGCAGCCGTGTTCAAAATCCAAAACCTATGAGGAGGTGCTTCCTAAGCTTTATGGCCCTTGTCACGTTTCCCTTGATCAGCTATATTCTGGACTTGCCTATATAGGCTCTGAGTATGAGAAAATTATAGAGATTTATAACCATCAAATGAATCAGAGCTATCCATTTGACACTTCACAAACATATTTTGATTGTACGAATTTTTTCTTTGAAATTGACAAAGAAGACTTGTTTAGACGAAAAGGCCCTTCCAAAGAAAACAAAAAGGAACCCATTGTTGGGTTGGGGCTTCTCCTTGACGCCCATCAGATTCCCATAGGCATGAAGTTATATCCTGGTAATGAAAGCGAGAAGCCTGTTATGAGAGAGGTGATTGATGGCCTGAAACAGCACAATACCATATCCGGGAGAACCATACAAGTAGCAGATAAAGGGCTGAACTGTATTAATAATATTATGCATGCTCTTACGGCGGGAGATGGTTATATATTCTCCAAATCTGTTAAAACTCTCCCCGAAACAGAAAAAACTTGGCTGTTACTGGATAATGATTACATTGATATGAAAGATTGCAATGGCAGCATCTCCTATCGGATCAAGGAATGCATTGATGATTTTCCGTATGTTTACAGTGATCCATCCGGTACAAAACGAACCATAAAGCTCCGTGAAAAACGCATTGCTACATTCAATCCTCAGTTGGCACAAAAGCAACTCTATGAAATTAATAGACAAGTGGAAAAGGCTAAATCCCTTAAGGCATCTCAAGCAAAGAAATCAGAGTTTGGAGACAGTGCTAAATATGTTTCTTTCATCTCAGCGGACAAAAAGGGAAATAAAACAGACGGAAAGGTAAAGATAGAGATAAATGAAGAAGCAGTGGAACGTGCTAAAAAACTTGCAGGATATAATCTAATAGTTACATCTGAGCTATCTATGACTGCTGTAGAAATATATAAAGCTTACCACAATCTCTGGAGGATAGAGGAATCGTTTCAGATTATGAAATCTCAGTTAGATGCAAGGCCAGTTTATTTGCAAAAACAAGAAACCATTACTGGGCACTTTCTGATCTGTTATTTGGCCGTTCTCTTGACTCGTATTCTGCAAATACATGTGTTCAAAGACGAATATGGTACAGAAGAAATTTTGAGATTTATTCGGGACTTTCGAGTGGCAAAAATCTCAGACAGAAAGTATATAAACCTCACTCGCAACTCAACTTTTATAAAAGAACTTGCATTAAAAACCTGTCTTCCCTTAATGTCATATTTTCTTGGCAATGAGGACATTAAAAAAATGCTAAGCCACAGGTTTTAACTGCTGGCTTAGCACTACTTTTTTATTTCAAGTCCTAAAGACAGGTACCATTTATCAGCACAAAAGTCTAGCTTTTGCGGAAGAAAATTCTTAAAAAGCAAAAAAGTAAAGATTTTGCGTTTTTCGTACATCCCCTGTTTAGAAGAATGTCCCTCTTAGCGAATACGAATATCGCTACCATACTGCGCAAGGAGAATAACGATCCCATCAACAACACGGCTGCTTATGATAAGCAGTATAGTATATGGAAGGACGCTATGGGGTTGACCCGTATTTTAAGAACATGCTGAGTTGGGAGGTGTAACTATGAACTGTAAGCTTCCCCAAAAATCCGACATAGGCAAGTCCTGGATGAAGTTCCGTCGTGATTCGCCGGCATGAGAGTTTACTTTATGAAAAAGTCTACAAAGATATATATAGTAATGATTCTTATTATTGTTTAATTAGATGAAAATGATTTTTCCACTTGTGTTCCCTTTTAAATTGTGTTAAATTGAAACGGAAGTTAAGAAGAACGCAAGGCCTGGGGGCCAAGCATTGAAAGGAGATATATATGTCATTAATCAATAAGGAAATCGGTGATTTTTCTGTAAAGGCTTTTTGCAAGGGTGAGTTTGTGGATGTCAGCAAGGCTGACGTGCTGGGAAAGTGGAGCATTTTCTTCTTCTATCCCGCAGATTTTACCTTTGTTTGTCCCACGGAGCTGGAGGATCTGCAGAACAGCTATGCTAAGATCAAGGCCAGCGGATGCGAGGTATACTCTGTTTCCACTGACACCCATTTTACCCACAAGGCCTGGCATGACCATTCCGAGAGAATTGCCAAGTTAGAGTACCCCATGCTGGCTGATCCCACCCATGCCCTTTCCAAGGACTTTGAAGTATATATTGAGGCAGACGGACTGGCTGAGAGAGGTACCTTCATTGTAAATCCTGAGGGCAGGATTGCAGCCTATGAGGTGAATGCCGGAGGTGTAGGAAGAAATGCAGAGGAACTGGTAAGAAAGCTTCAGGCCTGCCAGTTTGTATATGAGCATGGAGACCAGGTTTGCCCTGCTAAGTGGCAGCCCGGTGCAGAAACCTTAAAGCCCAGCCTGGACCTGGTAGGACAGTTATAATAAGAGGGAATAGAGCAGGCATGAGCGTTCAGGACAAGGTTTTGAATGCTCATGCCTTTACTGTATAGTTACTTGCTGGGTGGGGAGAGAAAAAAAGCGCAGAGTTCCCCC
>CALISX010000555.1 GCA_938041725.1 uncultured Lachnoanaerobaculum sp. | reverse complement strand
GGGAAACCGGTGTACTGCGGGGCAGATTCCATGGTAATGGACGGGGGCCTGGCCACCGTGGGGATTGACTATACAGATCTGGGGAAGGAATCTGCCAGAATGGTGGACAAGGTTTTAAAGGGAACCAAGGTGGAGGATATCCCGGTGAAGGTATTTAAGGATGATTTATATATCTATGTGAATACAGATACCGCCAAGGCTTTAGACATTGCCATACCGGAATCCATCACATCCAGTCCCAAGTACCGGGAGATTAAGAATCAGTAGAGAGATAGGAGAAACCATGGCACTGTCTACTTTATTTGGCAGCATAGAGCTGGGATTGATTTTTGCCATCCTGTCTCTGGGCTTGTTTATCGCATTTCGAATACTGGATTTACCGGATCTGACGGTGGACGGAAGCTTTGTGACGGGGCTGGCGTACAGCTCCGTCTGGTCTGTGGCCCACCGCCCCCTTACAGGGCTTTTCTTTGCTCTGGTGGGAGGGGGTCTGGCGGGGGCGGTGACCGGAATTCTTCACACCAAATTAAAGATTCATGCGATTTTGGCAGGGATTTTGACTATGACCGGTTTATATTCCTTGAATCTTATGATTATGGGGGATAAGCCCAGTATATTCTTTTACGGGGAGCCCACCATCTTTACCCCCTGGGAGGGAATGCTTTTCCTTGGGAGCTATGATATGGGAAAAATGCTTTTCCTGTGTTTACTCACCCTGGGGATTTTGTTTTTGCTGGCTTTGGGATTGAAGACCCAGCTGGGACTTGCTCTGCGGGCCACTGGAGACAATGAAGCCATGGTACGCAGCTCCAGTATCAATACAGACTTGATGAAGATTCTAGGTTTTGTCCTTTGCAATATGATTGTTGCCCTTTCCGGAGGAATTTATGCCCAGTACAATATGACAGGAACCCATGGCGTGGGCACTGGCATGCTGGTACTGGGTTTGGCAAGCATTATCATTGGAGAAACGGTGCTGGGAAAAAGGGGTATGCTGCGGCATCTTTTTGCAGTGGTGGCCGGGGCCATTATTTACCGCATTATGCTGGCCTTTGCCTTCCAGCTGGGACTGCCTGCCACCAACTTAAAGCTGTTTTCTGCAGTGATTGTGGTGGGAGCCATCAGCATTCCTTTAATCAAACCTGCCTTTTTCAAGTGGAGGAAACGCCATGCTGGAAATTAAAAACCTGGAGGTGATTTTTAATAAAAACACGGTGAATGAAAAAGTCGCCTTGAAAAATATTTACTTCACCCTGGAGGAGGGGGACTTTGTGACTGTGATCGGCAGCAATGGTGCCGGTAAGTCCACCTTGCTGGGGGCCATTGCAGGAAGTGTGGAGGTGGAGCAGGGACAAATTCTGAACAATGGGCAGGATATCACCTATATGAAGGAATATCGGCGCTCCCGTTTTATTGGAAGACTTTTTCAGGATCCTCTCAAGGGCACAGCCCCCAATATGACCATTGAAGAAAATCTGGGACTGGCCTACAGCAGGGGAAAGCGGATGCGTTTTGGGCTGGGGGTGCGAAGGGAAGACAGGAAGCTTTTTCGGGATGCCTGTGCCGGACTGCACCTGGGACTGGAGCATCGGCTTAAGCAGCCGGTGGGGCTTTTAAGCGGGGGGCAGCGTCAGGCTTTGACCCTTTTAATGGCCACCTTGGAAACCCCGGAGCTGCTGCTGTTGGATGAGCATACGGCGGCTTTGGATCCCAAAACCAGCCGGAAGATCATGGAAATAACGGAGCGGATTATTCAGCAGCATCACATTACCACCCTGATGATTACCCACAATATTTCCGATGCCCTGCATTTTGGGAATAGGACTTTGGTAATGAATGGAGGAGAGATACTGACGGTTTTAGAGGGAAGACAAAGGGAGGAAATGGAGATTTCCGATGTGATGGCTTTATATTCAAAAACCGATGGGATCTTGCCGGATAAAATGGTGCTGGGAAAATAGAAAAAGAAAAGGAAGGAGCTGCAAGGGGAAAATACTTGCAGCTCCTTCCTTGTGCGCCCGGCAGCCGGTGGAGAAACTCTAAACTCAAGGTGCTCCCGGTCCCTGGGTATGGGCCACCGGACCGCCCCCTCCCGGCCCGGGATTTGCAGTGGAAGCCTCCGGTGCCTGGGTGGGGGGAGTCGTTATCCCTGGTCCATTGGTGGGTTCCGGAAGGGTGGGACCGGGACTTTTCGTAGTTGGCTGGGTTGGCACTGCTGTGGTCGGCACCTGGGTGGTGGGTGCTGTAGTTGGCTGGGTTGGCGCCTTGGTGGTGGGTGCCGTAGTTGGCTGGGTTGGCGCCTTGGTGGTAGGTGCTGTAGTTGGCTGGGCGGGCGGCGCCTTGGTGGTGGGTGCCGTGGGGTGGTTCTGGGGCGCCTTGGTGGTGGGTGCCGTAGTGGGGTGGTTCTGGGGCGCCTTGGTGGTGGGTGCTGTAGTTGG
>CALISX010000554.1 GCA_938041725.1 uncultured Lachnoanaerobaculum sp. | reverse complement strand
GACTGTCTTTTGTCAGGAGGGAAATGTGGAGGAAATGGTTAGGAAATTAAAAAATGGCTGAATTTATTGGTTTGGGGGTGGGGCCGGGGGATCCGGAGCTTCTGACTCTGAAGGCCGTTAGAATTTTAGAAAATGCCCAGGTGATTTGCTATGTGTCCAAGGAAAATGGGGATTCCCTGGCCTTGGACATTGTATGCAAGGCTCTTCCAGGATTAAGGGAAAAGGAAAAGCTGGCCATGGTTTTTCCCATGACCAAAGATGCTTTCAGGCTGGAAAGAGCCCATGAAGAGATTGCCGCCTCCATCCTTCATTTGTTTAAAACCTGGGAAAGGGTGGTTTGTATTACTCTGGGAGATCCGGGTTTTTATGCCACCTACTATTATATTCAGAATATTTTGCAGCAAAAGGGGATTCAAACCAGTACGGTTTGTGGGATTCCTTCCTTTTGTCAGGCGGCAGCCATGTTACAGATTCCTCTGGTGCTGGGAGGGGAGCAGTGCCATATCATTCCCTCCTCCTACCCCATAGAAAAGGCTATGGAACTGGAGGGTACCTTGGTATTTATGAAGGCAGGAAGAAAGTATGAAGTGCTTAGGGAACTGCTTCATTCCCATCACAGCTATGAGCAAGTGTATCTGGTGGAAAACTGCGGACTGGAGGGGGAACGGGTGGCCATTGGTTTGGAAAATCTTCCCTCTTCCTGCGGGTATTTTACAGTGATTATTGTAAAGGGGAATGTATGGCGAAGCTTTTTATAGTAGGAATGGGACCGGGGGCCTATGAGCAAATGACCTTGGAAGCAGTCCGGGTGATTCAAAAAAGCCAGGTTGTGGTGGGCTACCATGTGTATACAGATCTGCTGCGGGACTGTTTTCCAGACAAGGAATATCTTTCCACCCCCATGCGGGCCGAAAGGGAGCGGTGCGTTTTGGCCTTGAAGCTGGCCAGGGAGGGCAGGCGGGTGGCTTTGGTTTGCTCTGGAGATGCAGGGGTATATGGTATGAGCGGACTGCTTTTAAGTATGGTGAAGGACTATGAAGGGGTGGAACTCATCAATGTTCCGGGAGTGACCGCTGCTCTGGCCGGAGCAGCCCTGCTGGGAGCCCCATTGATTCATGATTTTTGTCTGATCAGCTTAAGTGATTTGCTTACCCCCTGGTCCTTGATTGCCCAAAGGCTGAACATGGCAGCTTTGGGAGATTTTTCCATTGTCCTTTACAATCCCTCCAGTAAAAAAAGAGGGAACCATTTAAAAATGGCTTGTGAGATTTTATTGAAGGAAAAGTCCCCCCAAACTCCCTGCGGTATTGTAACCCGGGCCTATCGAAGGGGACAAAGCCTGACTTATTATACTTTGGAAGAATTGCAGGAAGCCCCCTGTGATATGTTTTCCACCGTGTTTATCGGCAATTCTCAAACCAGAATGGAGCAGGGGAAGTTGCTGACCCCCCGGGGGTACAAGGATGCCTAGGATTTTAATATTCGGAGGAACCACCGAGGGGAGGGAGCTGGCTGCATTTTTAGACAGGGAAAATATTCCCGCCTTTTTAAGTGTGGCCAGTGACTACGGACGGGAGGTGCTGCCGGATTTTTCCTGTATCCAGGTCATCCAGGGAAGAATGGAGAGAGAGGAGATTTTGGCATTTTTGCAAAGAGAGCAGATTTCTTTGGTGGTGGATGCCAGCCATCCCTATGCCCAGATCCTTTCAAAAAATATTGATTGGGCTCTTGGGGAAGGGAAGGGAGAAAATGGTATTTCCCTTTTGTCTTTGCAAAGGGAGGGAATGGGTCCGGCAAAGAAGGAGGGGATTTTATATGTTTCTTCTCCGGCGGAGGCAGCCGGGTATTTAAAAACGACCCAGGGGAATATTTTACTGACCACCGGCAGTAAGGATATCCAAGTATTCCAGGAGCTGGCCTCCAGGATCTATGCCAGGGTTCTGCCGGAGGCTGCCTCCATAGCAGCCTGTAAAAAGGCAGGCATTCCATCCTCCAGAATCCTGGCCATCCAGGGGCCCTTTTCCATAGATTTTAACCGGATCATGCTGCGGGAGTATGACTGTCGGTTCTTGGTTACAAAGATCAGCGGAAAAAATGGAGGACTGGGGGAAAAGCTGGAGGCAGCCAAAAAGGAAAAAGCTCTGGTGGTGGCAATCCCTCCTCCCCTTAAAAAAGAGGGGCTGTCTTTACAGGAATGCATGCTGCGGATAAAGGAAGGGTATGTTGGATAAAAAGATTCATATTATTGGGCTGGGTCCGGGCAATCCCGGGCTTTTAACAGGACAGGCTCTGGAGGCCTTGAAAAACAGCCAGGCAGTTATAGGGGCTTCCCGTATGGTGGAGGCCGTCAGGAATTTTGGGATCCAGGCTGACTTTATAAAGGAGTACCAGGGGGAGCGGATTGTTTCCTGGCTGGAAGTCCATTGGGAGGAGTGGAAGGTGGTTTCCCTGGTGTTTAGCGGAGATATCTCCCTATACAGCGGTGCAAAGGGAATCCGGGAACGTCTTTGCAGGAGCGCTCTTTTGGGGGAGGCTGCCATCCATAGCCATCCTGGTATTTCCTCCCTCAGCTATATGGCGGGACATCTGGGATTGGATATAGGAGAAATAAAAATTCTCAGCCTCCATGGGAAAAAGGATTCCTTTGTAAACACCATCCGGGAAAATACCCATACCTTTTTGCTGACAGACCATGGGGAACAGGTAAAGGAGGTTTTAGACAGACTAAAACAAGCCGGCTTGGGGCAGGCAAGGATCCATATAGGGGAAAATCTTTCCTATCCTCAGGAGCGTTTTCTCTATGGAACCATTCAGGATTTTTCAGAGGAGTCCTTGCAGGGATTGATCAGTCTTATCATTGTCAATAAGGAGGCCAGGATTCTAAGGCAGGGAATTTGTGACGGGGCCTTTTTCAGGGAAAAAATTCCCATGACCAAGGAAGAGGTACGGACGGTAATCCTTTCCAAGCTGCAGATTCAGCCGAAAAGCATCTGCTATGATATTGGAGCGGGAACCGGCTCGGTTTCCGTGGAAATGGCTCTGCAGGCCAAAAGGGGCAGGGTATATGCCATTGAAAAAAAAGAAGAGGCCTGCAGGCTGATTCAAAAAAATCAGGAAAAATTCGGAGTATCCAATCTGGAGATTATCAAAGCAATGGCCCCGGAGGGGCTGGAATCCGTCTCCCAGGCCACCCATATTTTTATCGGAGGAAGCAGCAAAAGACTGCCGGAGATTATGGAGCGGATTTTTTCCAGCTGCCAAAAGCTGTCCTCTTTGGTGATTTCTGCCATTTCCCTGGAAACCCTGGCCCTTTTTCCCGAAATCTTTGAAAGAGCCAGGCAGGAGGGGTTTCAAGGGGAGCTGATACAAATCGGAATTTCCAGGGGAAGGGAGGTGGGGGACCTGCACATGCTTCTTGCCAATAATCCTGTGTTTTTGGCCCATATTCGAAAATGAAACAGGGATTTCTGATTTCCGCCCTGGGTTCGGGACGGGGAAAAACCATGATCACCCTGGGGCTGATCCGGGCCTTTCAAAAGCGGGGCAAAAAGGTGTCCTGCTTTAAAACCGGCCCGGACTATATTGATACCATGTACCATACCCGGGTGGCTGGGGAGGACTGCGTGAACCTGGATCCCTATTTTTTGGAACCGGATTACCGGCCAGGGGCATTACAAGCCCTGTTTTTACGAAACAGCCAGGATTTTTCCATTGTGGAGGGGGCCATGGGGCTTTTTGATGGAATTTATGGAGAGGGTTGCCGGGCCAGTGCCAATACAGTGGCCATGGAGCTGGGGCTTCCCACGGTACTGGTGGTTTTGCCGGAGGAAGTCGAAAAGCTTCCCTTTTATTTAAAAACCTTCCCCCATAGGGTGCAGGCTTTTTTATTAAATAAAGACCAAAGCAGGTCCTGTGGAGAAGATGCTTTCCTTCAGGATTTGGCCAAAAGGCTGGGACTGGTGTATCTGGGGTCCATTCCCCATGTGCCAGAGCTTGCCGCCGGCTCCAGGCATTTGGGTCTGGTCCCTCCAGAGAAGGACCTGATGGAAAAGGTGGAAAAGATGGGAGAGCTGGCCAACAGCTGTTTGAATCTGAAATGGCTGGAAAAACGATCCATTTTGCCTTCCTTGCATAGAGAACATATCCCTTCTCCCATAGGAACGCCTGAAAAAAGGTTTCGTCTGGCCTTTGCAAGGGATGAGGCTTTTTCCTTTACCTATGCAGAAAATCTTCGGGTATTGGAGGAATACGGATTTGAACTCTGCTGGTTTTCCCCCCTTCAGGATCAGACACTGCCAAAAAATCTTGATGCTTTATGGCTTTGCGGGGGATATCCGGAGCTTTATGCCGGAGAAATTGCAAAAAATATCTCCCTGCGCCAGGATATACAAAGGGCTGCCCGGGAAGGGCTTCCTATTATTGGAGAATGCGGCGGTTTCATGGCTTTGCTGGAGGAAATAGAAGACCCTGACGGAAATGCATTTCCAGGCTTTGGGATTCTTCCTGGAAGGGCCTTTGTCACCCCCAGGCTGGTACGCTTTGGCTATATTCATGTAGAGGCCAAAGAGGATACCCTTTTACTAAAAAAGGGCCAGAGCTTTCGTTCCCATGAGTTTCATTACTGGGACAGTACCCAAAACGGAGAGGCCTGTATTGCAAGAAAGGCAAATGGTTCCAGAAGCTGGAGCTGTGTGGCTGCCGGAAACCATATTTTTGCAGGTTTTCCCCATATCTATTTACGGGGACATGAATTCATCGTGGAAAATCTGATACAGGCAATTCAGATACGAAAGGGGGAAAAATGTACCAAAGACCAATATTAAACCGGGAAGCAGAAACCTTATTGAAAGAACTTTTATCCAGGATCAAGAAAATTCCCCTTCCCCAGGAGGACTTTCAAAAAGGGGCCAAGGCCCATTGGGACCAGATTGCTAAACCCCTGGATGGTCTGGGAAAGCTGGAGGATATGCTTTCCAGAATCTGCGGTATACAGGGGACTTTGGTTCCAAAAATACAAGAAAAGGGAATTTTGGTTTTTTGCGGTGACAATGGGATTGTGGAGGAGGGGGTTTCCCAAACCGGCCAGGAGGTTACCCTGGCAGTGGTAAAAAGCATTGCTGGAGGAACCTCCCCTGTGGCATTGCTGGCCAAGGGGGCCGGAGCCAAGGTGATTCCCATAGACATGGGAATCAAAACCAAGGAGCCTTCCCTTTACTCCCAGGGAGTATGGAATAAGAGACTGATGCCCGGCACCAAAAACTTTTTAAAGATGCCGGCCATGTCCATGGAAACGGTGCTGCAGGGAATATTAACAGGAATGGATGCAGTTAAAACCTGCCAGGAGGAGGGGTATGAGATTCTGGCTACCGGGGAAATGGGCATTGGAAATACAACAACTTCCACAGCTCTGTGCTGCAGCCTGTTGGATCTGGACCCCAGGGAGGCTGCGGGTTCGGGAGCAGGCCTGGATTCCCGGGGATTGGAGCGGAAAAGGGAAGTAATTGCTGCGGCTCTGCACAGGTACGGCCTGTTGGGGCGGAACTTTCGAAAAGCGCTGAAGGATGGGGCAGAAAGGCCTTTGGCTCTGTTGTACGCCCTTGGCTGTGTGGGAGGGCTGGATCTGGCTGGATTGACGGGTGCCTTTTTAGGCGGGGCTTTATGGCAGATACCCATGGTTTTGGACGGCATCATTTCCCAAACCGCTGGCTTTATGGCTTCTTTGTTTTCCCCCAGGTCGCTTTTCTATATGCTGCCCTCCCATCAAGGGCGGGAACCTCTGGCCGGGGTACTCCATGAGGCCATGGGGCTTTCCCCGATTTTACAGGGGGATTTTTCTTTGGGAGAGGGGACGGGGGCCTGTATGCTTTTCCCTCTTTTGGATATGGCCCTGGCTGTATACCAAAACAATACCTCCTTTGATCAGATTCATATAAGGGAATATGAAAGATTATGAGCCTCTTCTATGTTTTTGGAGGACTGTTTAGTGGAAAGTCCCAGGCGGCTGAAAATCTAATCTGCTCTTTTTCTGGACGGCGATTGTATGTGGCCACCATGGAAAAGGAGTCTTTTTATGCCAGAGAAAAAATCAAAAAGCATCGAGTGCAAAGACAGGGGAAGGGATTCTTTACCATAGAAGAAGAAAGGGATCTTTCCAAGGTTAAGGCACAGAAAGAGGATTTGGTTTTGCTGGAGGATCTGGGCAACCTTTTAGCCAATGGCTTATTTACCAAAGAAGGTCTGGTTTCTTTTCCTCAAAAAGTTACAGAAGAAGTTTTTTCTGCTATAATTTCTCTGAAAAAAAAATGTAAGCATTTGGTGGTGGTGGGAAATGATATTTTTCATACCACAGAACAAATCAGTCCGGAAAGCAGATGCTACCGGGAAGCGTTGTTTTCATTGCATAGGCAACTCCTTTCCAGAGCCATAGCATTGGAAGTGATTTACGGACAAATATTGTATGCAAAGGAAGGTTTGTGATGTCTTTGCTGAAATCCTTAGCCATAACCTTTTCCATGTATTCTACCCTGCCAGTAAAGCAGTTTGCCTGGGAGAAAAGGGATATGCGGTATTGTCTGGCCTGCCTGCCCCTGGTGGGAGCCGTGGAGGGGCTGGCGCTTTTGGCATTTTACAGTCTGTTCCATATGATAAAGATGCCTCCCCTTTTGATCGGAGCATTTTTAACCTTGTTTCCCCTTGTGTTTACCGGGGGAATCCATATGGACGGCTTTATGGACAGTTTGGATGGTATGGCTTCCAATAGGGGCCGGGAAGAAAAATTAAAGATTTTAAGGGACAGCCATACCGGTGCCTTTGCAGTTATAGGCTATGGCATGTACTTGCTTTT
The DNA here is from genome assembly GCA_938041725.1 of uncultured Lachnoanaerobaculum sp. Lineage (GTDB taxonomy): Bacteria > Bacillota > Clostridia > Lachnospirales > Lachnospiraceae > Lachnoanaerobaculum. The sequence continues at coordinate 718 of CALISX010000554.1, read as the reverse complement.
GTATTTTGCAGGGGTGCTTTCCTTTACAAAGGACAGCCAGGTGGAGCTTTTGGCCCTGTCCTTTGTGTTGATCCGCAGTTATTCCGCCCTTTCTCTGGTGGTGTTTAAAAATGCCAGGGGACAGGGGCTGGCCTATGATTTCACCAAGGCCTCCCATATTTTTATTAACCGGGGCGCTTTGTTGTTTTTTACTTTGGTATCCAGTATCAGCATGCTGTTCATTCATCTGGGAGCAGGGCTGGTGGCAGGGATTACAGTGTTTTTGGTGTTTTTCTTTTACCGGGTAAAGGCCTTTGAGGAATTTGGAGGAATTACAGGGGACTTGGCAGGATTTTTTTTACAAACTGCAGAGCTGACCGTGGTACTGGTTTTGGCTTTGCTTCCTTTTTAAGCCATGATCCATCTTGCTGCAATTACACTGGGATACATATTGGATTTTTTCATTCCGGATCCAGAGGGATTTCACTTTGTCCGGTGTATGGGTGTTTCCATTGATTTTTCAAGAAAAAAAATAGAGCAGATGGCAGGAAAAAACACCTTTTACCTGCTTCTGGGGGGATTTTGTCTGGTGCTTTTGAACCTTCTTTTATGGCTGACCTTGTTTGGAGGGCTTTTGCTGCTAACCTATGGAATCCACTTTTTTTTAGGCTTTCTTTTTGAATGCTTTTTTTCCTTTCAAATTTTTGCCAAGGCCTCTTTGAGAAAAGCCTGTATGAAG
>CALISX010000553.1 GCA_938041725.1 uncultured Lachnoanaerobaculum sp. | reverse complement strand
GCCGTCCCCCTCATCGAAAACGATCAGGCTGACATGATCCTCGAGATCCCCCGCCTGCCTCCTGGGCATATAAGGCCCCATATACCGCATAGTTTCTGTGTCCATAAATGCTTGTACAGCCCCGGCCTGTAACAGCCCTTTGCTTTTCATAATCAGATCGGAAGAATACATTTCTAACTTCCCATGAAACATATACACCTCCTACTTACAAGCCAGTTGATAATGCTGCACACCCGAACTGCCATACAATCTTTCGTCCACAGAAATTACTGTCAAACACCTATGCTTAGTCCGAAGCTGTTCCAGGGATTGGGATAAAGCCGCTGGACTGCTGCAGTCAATTTCTTCTTCCACCAGCCCTTTGATAATTTTATCCTTCCCTCTGGTAAAGCGAATGGGCGCTTGTACGCTGCTTAGAGGAATCATCACCAAAGCATTACAGGCATCCCGCTGCCCTGTCTTTTGGAATGTGGATTGCTCCACGTCCTCCCAATACACTGCTTTAACCGGATGCCTGGTATACTTCTCATTTTTTCCCTCTTTGTTGTACAAGTACAGGGTAATGTCTGCATTGGTATACATTTAAACCCCCTTATAGCAAAGTCCAGTGTCTCCAAGCCACCGGAATACGATTTCTTTTTGCTTTGCCCTGCTGGAAGACTCCCTGTCAGCTACAGTGGCAAAACTGACAGAGTAACTTCCAATTCTTTCAGAGGTTTTCCCCCCGGATTCTTCCCGCTCCTTCTGATTGATGCAAAGAGATTCTGCCAGCTCGCAGCAACAGTATGCAGCAACCTCCGGCAAAACACTAAGATCATGCAGTCTGCTAAAGGTAAAGGTATCCATGACCTGGCTGGCCTGCCTTGCATAAAATAAGAACCCGGTATTAATTACCGGATTCTTGCCATGCAAATATTCTGTTTTATAGAAATCTTCTGTGGCATAAATTTTCATGAATACCTCCCTCTCTTATTTTCTCGTTTTCTCCTCTGCCTCTCTGGTTTGAACACTTTCCAGCTTTGCCTTAAGCTCCGCTTTCTCCTTTTTCAGGGCTTCATTTTCCTTTTTCAGGGCTTCCAGCTCCGTCACATCGGGCTCCACGCCCATGCCTACCTGTCTCACAACTCCTCCTTTCCTAAGCCTTGTGGCTTAAATAGATGCCAGCCACCTTATTCTTATACACATCCACAATGCCGTATTTCCTGTACTTCACAATATATGCATCGGCATTGGGATTGATAGCCGGATCAATTACATCCCCAGCCACATGCTTGTCAAACTTGATAACCGCAGGCTTGTGGATGATCATGAAATTGATATCCTTCCCAGTGGAGGCCTTCTTATAGTGCCCCAGCTCCTCACCGGAACTCTTTCCATCCTGGAGATCAATCACAGTGTAAAATCTGGACTGGGGAACCGGCTTTTTAATGGTATATGCATTTAAGATTTCCCTGGATTTGGTGGTATCCAATGCGATTACGCTATTTAAGAGCGTAGGAGTGGCATATAGAAATCTCCCCTCCTCTGGTACCTCATCCTCATCCATCTTGTTTTTGGCTTCCAAAAGGGCTGCCAAGAACTGC
>CALISX010000552.1 GCA_938041725.1 uncultured Lachnoanaerobaculum sp. | reverse complement strand
TTGCCGAACCGGCTGTACAGGGCTGCCTGTATGTAGAAAAGCTCTTTGTCCTGGAAAAAGAGATCCGGAAGAAGAACAAGGGACATGATACCATCAAGAAAGAGCGTGACAAGAAGGAACGCCCTGTCATAGAGGCCTTCTTTGTGTGGATTGATAAGCAGAAGCCTGTTAAAGGCTCCCGATTTGCCAAAGCGGTCACGTATTGCCAAAACCGCAGGCAGGATCTGATGACGTATCTCAAGGATGGGCGCTGCAGTCTCTCGAATAACCTGACTGAACAGGGCTGCAAGGCTTTCGTAATTGGCAGAAAAAACTGGTTATTTTCCGACCAGCCTGTCGGGGCACGGACCAGCGCTGTCATCTATTCCCTCGTACAGACAGCAAAGCTGAATGGAGCCAATCCCTACTACTACCTTCGGTATGTCCTCGAAGAGATGTCTTCCTATCCCAACTGCGAGAATCTCCCGGAACAGGACCTTCAGGAGCTGATGCCCTGGAGCGGTAAACTAAAGGAAGCAGTTCAGCATTACGAAAAGAACAAGAACAGATCCAACTGAACTACGCTCATTCTTATATGAATTGTCAAAGTACTCTGACCACAGTCAATGTGGCTAGGGTGCTTTTAGTGGAGTAAAATACTACTACCTACCATTATCCAATATAAGGACGGGTTTGCCTAGCCGCCCAAATATTAATCGCTTACGAACAAAGCAGGAAAGCAGATCTTTATCAATGAGTTGGAAAATAAAATCTACCAAAAACAAACGGAGGACAATCAGCCCAGAACCTATGACACCCGGATCCGGGAGGAGATTCAAAAGATTTTCCGCTTTGTCTGCCATGAAGAAAAATATAAGCCCTTTAAATACGGGGTATAGGAAGGCCGGGGGCATCGCCCCCGGCTCTGACATTACTTTTTGTATTCCTTTCGCATGGCTTCCACCTCCCGGTTGATTCCTCCCAGGTCAATGCCAAAGCTTTCCTCCTCCCTGGCCAGGTCCTCTCCTTCCGTCACACTGGCCTCGGCCTGGGGGATTTCCTCCTGGGGCAGATGCACCGGAAAGGGGATGCCCCTTTGCAGCACCATCTGTTTCAGGCACATTCTCAGCACTGTGGGCAGATCCGTCCCCAGCTGTTCACAAATCTCCTCTGCCTCCTGCTTGAAATTCTGATCAATTCGAAACTGAATCAATGACTGTTTTTGCAATTCTACCTCCTTGTAGTGTATAAGTCCCCGGACGGCGGCAGCCCGAATACCTGTCAGCAGCACGCAAGCTGCCTTGCAGCGCAGTGCTGCGTGGACTTATATCTATGGTGATGCCGCCCCTTTGGCACGGGAGTTTCCTGCCTTTTTTAATGCATCCATATACTCCAGAATAAACCTTTGCAGCTTGGATAAGCTCACCCGGTAGTTGGAATTCCCATGGTTAAATACATTGCGGGTGATTTTTAAAACACGATGTCTTTGCAGAAGGGGAACCACCTCCCTTCTAAAATCCTCCACCTTGGTATTGCCACAGTCATCCTCCCAGATCCATTTGCTTTTCACCCACAAGACCTCTCCTCTGGCAGCCTTGTCCGGGTAGTAGCGGCGCAGGGTGCCATTTTTCAGTCTGCGCCAAACCACCTCCTGTTCCCTGTTTTTTTCCACCATGTGGTAGGCATAAAAGGCAAGCTCCTCTTCCCTTCCCTGGTATTCAAAATGAAATTTATTTAAATACCGGTTAAAGGCAATATATTCATCCTCTCCAAAATCCTTCAGGGCTTCCTTGTCAAAATACAAAAGTCCCTTATCCCTGTAGTAGTAGGGCAGCATGGATTCCATAAAGGTCAGGGCCTGCTGCATCAGTCCATGCTTTACACACCAGGCCATCAGATCCAAAATATTAGGATTTGTCAAAAGATTCCCATATTCATCTATAATTTTTTGTTCAAAGATCCCCAAAGAGGTTCCCTTCAATTTGTCCGCTTTGTGTCTGCCTTTTCCCAGCCCGAATTCCTTTCCTAGTTCCCTCAGGCCTTCCAAAAAAGGTCTTGGATCCGACATCTGAGCCCCCAGGGAAATTTTATTCATATGCTTTACAATTCTTTGGGCCGTTTGCTGCATCTGGGGCTCTGCCCCCGTAAGATAGGAAAAGGCATTTTTTGTATCAAAATATTCTGACAGCACATTTGCGTTTCCAAAATGTAAAAAGTCATTCATTCCGGAAAAGAAATTGAACATATTAAAGGCTGCGCTTTGATCCTCAATCCGCTGGGAGGCCATGTTGATGCCGCTGATCATTCTGGGCTTAATGGCCTCTCCCACAGACAGCAGCGAAATCACTGCATTCAAGGCCATCACCACATCCCGCAGTCCCCCATGGGTGTCGATATACAGCCTAAAGGATCGTTTGTCTTTTCCCCTTTGGCGGCGGATAAACTCTGCTGCCTGGGATATGGCACCGATTTCATCCTCTGGAAAATAGATCTCCTCCTCCCTGGCAGCGGGATCCAGGGGGAGAGCGGGATCCGGAAGCTCTGGCTCCTGCAGCCTGTGATCCTTTGGCAGCTGGTTTTTATACAGCTTAATCACATGGTAATGCATCTGGCGGCTGCCCCTTTCCGGGGATGTTTCAAGCCGCTCCCTGAGATAGGACACAGCGCTGTGCACATGGCCTTTGTCATCTCCGCCGTTTCTTTCATCCCTTTCCAAGGTTTTCCTGGTGCAAAGCATCAGGAGATGGACCTCATCCTCCGGGGGAATGCTGTTCAAAAAATAGCGGACTACGCTTTCTCCCTGGGATTTACAGTCCGCAACTGTAATATCCCTGCCGTCTCTTCCCTTTCCCTGGAAGGTATCGCCTGTTTCCATACGCGGGTGATTCCTGCCGTTGAAGGCGCTGACCGCCATCAGTATTGTGCTGGACATGGTGGATTCCTCCTTATCTATCTACTATCTGGAACATCCCAAATCCCTGGGAATTTCTGGATCCCAATCCGGTATCATATAAAAACTGAAGGCTCTCTCTGCTTCCCT
>CALISX010000551.1 GCA_938041725.1 uncultured Lachnoanaerobaculum sp. | reverse complement strand
AGCATCTTTCTTGTCAGTTTTCTTTCCACGGATAGCCTTAACATATTTGGGATGAACTTGAAAAAGCGGGGCATGAAGTTTGTGGGGAGCATAATCATCTATGCCTATTTGCAGGCGGTAGGAGTTATCAACTCTCATGAATCAATTTGCTTCCTGAATCCTTCGCAGCAGTAGAAAATGCAGAAAATAAAAAGCCGGGAAATTGACTCAAATTGTCAATGCCTCCCGGCTATTATCTTGCAGATGTTAATATAGTTAGAATCATGGTATATACTTCATACCCCACTGAGAGATAGCATAAAAAACAGGCAGGAGATCCCGTCCTTTCTCGGTGAGGGAGTACTCCACTCGCAGAGGCATTTCATTATATTGGATACGCTGAACCAATTCATCCGCTTCCAGCTCCTTCAGGGCGTTGGTCAGAGCTGTGTTGGTAATGGGTTTGAGAACTTTTTTCAGTTCCCCAAACCGCATAGGACACTTGATGCACAGTTCATAAAGGATTTGGAGTTTCCATTTGCCCTGCAGCATTTGAACCACCGGTGTGACCGGGCAGTTTCCCTCGCCGGTTAGAATGACACTGTCAACCTTTTCTTTGAATTCTTTATAAGTCATAATTGGATCGTTCCTCGTCTTTTGTAGTATATTTTTTGATACCAGGTATAAATAATTTGCGTACTTGAACAAAAATTACTATCAGATATAATAAATGTATCACTAGTTGGCCATGCAGTCAACGACTGAAATTTCTTAGAAAGGTCTGAATGACATGAAAGAACTGAACATTATGGAGGCTACTGTTCTGACCTCCCCCAATCCGCTGACACTGATCTGCTCTAAAAAGGAGGACGGTTCTACGAACCTGGCTCCCATTTGCTTTGTGTCTTACCTCTCCTTCAATCCGCCTATGGTGGGCTTCGCCACTGGAAAACAGTCCCACACCGGTAAGCAGGTACGGGAGACTGGCAAGGTGATTGTCACCGTTCCTGGCGAGAGTCTTGCTCAGGTGGTGATGGCCTGCGGAGCGTCTACCGGCGCCAAGACCGACAAGGTGGTCGCCAATAACATCGAGATGATGGCTGTGGAGGGCAGTGACATTCAGATTCCGGTGGATACTCGTCTGGCAATGGTGGCCACCCTGCAGCAGTCGGTGGAAGTCGGAGACCATATCCTGCATATCTGCCAGGTGGACAAGTTCCTGGGCGATGAGGACAAGAAGGGCCTGTATGCATGGAACGGCTTCGGGAAAGTTGCGCCTGCGGTCGAAGGCTAAATCTTAAAACGGTAAGGAGGCGTCAGCGGTGGCTGTCTGTATTAAAGACTGCATTCAGAATATGAATCTGGTGATTGGCTGTACGATCGGTTGCAGCTACTGCTACGCCAGAAACAATGTCCGCCGGTTTCACATGATTGACGACTTTGAGAAGCCAGTATTTTTCCCCAATAAACTACGGCTGATGGAGAAAAAGCGCCCACAGAATTTTCTGCTCACCGGCATGAGCGATTTTTCCCACTGGAAGCCAGAGTGGCGGGAACAGATATTTGCCAAGATGACTGAAAATCCGCAGCACCAATATCTGTTTTTGACCAAGCGACCGGAGGATATTGTGTTTTCCACTGCCCTAGAGAATGCTTGGTTTGGTGTGACTGTTACCTCCAGTAAAGAGAAAAACCGTATCCGGACTTTGCAGGAGCATATCCATGGCGGACACTATCATGTGACCTTTGAACCTATGTTTGATGATGTTGGCGTGGTGGACCTTACCGGAATTGAGTGGATCGTCATTGGGACTGAGACCGGACATAGGAAGGGTAAATCCGTATCTAAACCGGAATGGGTGTGGAACCTGACACATCAGGCCCATGCGCTTGGCATCCCTGTATTTATGAAGGAAGATCTACTTTCTATCATGGGAGAGGCACAGATGGTACAGGAATTTCCCCCGGCCTTTTACCGGGTATTGGAGGAACAGAAAACATGGCGGAAGTGAAAGAGAGTAGCATTCTGATTCAGGATGTAGAAACCAAAAATATTATGACAAAATCCACCCTGCCGGTGGGCGGTTATTCCGTCAATCCTTATGTGGGCTGTACCCATGGCTGCAAATACTGCTACGCCTCGTTTATGAAGCGATTTACCGGGCACACCGAACCGTGGGGTACATTCCTGGATGTGAAACATTGGCCAGCAATCAAAAATCCACAAAAGTACAAAGGGCAGCGCGTAGTCATCGGTTCTGTGACCGATGGCTATCTGCCCCAGGAGGCTCAGTTTCAGAACACCCGAAAGCTTCTTGAGCAGCTCCGGGGCAGCGAGGCAGAAATTCTCATCTGTACCAAGTCAGACTTGGTAATCCGTGACACCGACCTTCTGAAAGAACTGGGAAAGGTCACGGTTTCCTGGTCGATCAATACATTGGACGAAGGCTTTAAAAATGATATGGACGATGCCGTCAGCATTAAGCGACGACTGGATGCCATGAAGCAGATCTATGATGCGGGCATTCGCACTGTCTGCTTTATTGCCCCTGTCTTTCCGGGTATCACAGATTTTGAGGCTATCTTCCATCAGATCAGAAACCAATGCGACCTGATATGGCTAGAGAATCTAAATCTGCGAGGCGGATTCAAAAAAGACATCATGGACTATATTCGTAAAAAATATCCTGACTTGGTTTCGCTGTACGACGCTATCTACAACAAGGGAGACAGAAGCTACTTCCGTGGTTTGGAGGATCAAGCGGAACGGCTGGCGAAAGAATACAGCTGTCCCTTCGTGGACAACGAGCTGCCCTACGGACGAGCAGAGCCTGGGCACCCCGTAATTGTGGATTACTTTTACCATGAGGAAGTACGTGGCTCGGAAAACACCGGAAGGCGTAGCCGAAAGGCATGATGTGTTGTTTATGAAGGGTTGAACAATAGTTTCTAAAAAGTTATACAAACTTATACATTAGGGTAAGTTTGTATAACTTTAAATAACTTTTCTGGTTTGTATTGTGTAACCTCCATGCCAGAATATCCGTTTATGTGAACATGGCAGCTATTCTGTCGCCCTTCGGGGACTTATATAGTAAACCCCCATGCCGGGGCCGGCACCACCATAGATATAAGTCCCCGCAGCACTTCGCTGCAGAGCAGCTCCCGTGCTGCTGACAGGTATTCGCAATTCGGGCCTATGGCCCTACTTGCTCATACCTGTTGTCCCGTCCGATAAACATGTGTCTGCTTGTGCAAGCACAGCATCCACATGTTTGCCGTCCGGGGACTTATACAGTA
>CALISX010000550.1 GCA_938041725.1 uncultured Lachnoanaerobaculum sp. | reverse complement strand
TATGTGATTAAGGAAACCACTTTGTATTCCGCCTTTAACCGTATGGAAAAAAACGGATACATTTCCTCCTATCCCGGAGCAGCGCAAAATGGGAAAAAGCGGACCTATTACCGGATTACAGAGCTTGGGAGGGAGTATTACCAGGAAAAATGTGCAGAATGGGAGCTCACCAAAGAAGTGGTGGAGGCATTTATTGAGGGGAAAAGGAGATAAGGTATGGAAGCCATTCGAAACTATTTGGAAGTAATGTTTGCCAGTCTGCCGGGAACGCCCCAGGTGCAAAAGGCCAAGGAAGAGCTTTGGCAGATGATGGAGGATAAGTACACAGAGCTGCTGGGGGAGGGCTTGGGAGAAGACCAGGCAGTATCCGTGGTCATTTCGGAGTTCGGCAATCTGGAGGAGTTAAAGCAGACTTTGGGGCTGGATAGGGATCTGGCACCTGCAGCAGACCAAAGAGGGCAGGATTTGACTCTGGAGGAGATCCAGGAGTATTTAAAGCACAGATTTTGGAAGGGGATTTTTATCGGCCTTGGGGTTTTACTCATCATTCTCATGCCAGTGCCGCCTATTTTGGCCTCCGGGGGAGGTTCTGGGTTTTTCTTCTTGGGTCCCGCAGGCTTTTTTCTTCTGCTGGCCGCAGGGGTGGGCTGCATGATGTATGGCGGTTCTGTAAAAAGGGGAGGAGCTTTTTTGCATAAGACGGGGGCGAACCTGGAGGGTCCTGCCATGGAGTATGTGAAGGAGCAAAGGGAAGAGATGCAGACTGTCTTGACCCTATGCCGGATTGCAGGGGTGGTGCTGTGCATTATAAGCGTGGTGCCTGGGGCAGGAGGCCTGGGGGGAGTCTGGTCCGCATCCCTTTTGTTTCTCTTTGTAGGCACCGGGGTTTTCCTGCTGATCAGCACCGGCATATGGGAAGGGGGATATAAAAAGCTGCTGCGTTGCCGGGAGACTCCAAGGAGGAGCAATACGGCGTCCCCTCGGGGCATGACTGCTCCCAAAGGGGATTTACACTGGGAGGCGTGTAATTTGGAAACAAAACCTCTCAAAGAAAGGGGCGGGAGGAGGAAAAGACGGCGGCTGATATTTGCCTTTTTCATCCTTTTTTGTGTTATTTTGGGGAGTCTTCTTCCCATAAGCAGATGGCTGGGAGGTCGAAAGCATGGGGAATTTGTGAAAAAAGAAGAGCGTTTGGAGGAATTTACAGAGCTGTATATTGATGCCCAGGCCATGGCTTTGGAGGTTATTGGAGAGGGAGGAGAGTTTTCCTATTGTTTTGAGGGATATGAGGATTTGGTTCCCCAGCTGGAAAGGCTGGGAGAGGCTTTGCATATCTCCCAGCATTCTCTGGATGCAGGGAACAGATGGGGCAGGCGGGGGCAGAAGCTGGTGCTTCATGTACCGGAGAATACCCGGTTAAAGGTGGTAGCAATCAATGCGGAAATGGGCAATGTTACCCTTCGGCAGATTCATACCGAGGAATTCCGGGGAGATTTGGCCATGGGGAATCTGTCTCTGAGAGATTTGAAAAGCCAGAGTATGGTGCTGGACTGTGGAATGGGAAACATGGAAGGGGAGAATGTGGACTTTGATACCTTGGAGGGGAATCTGGCCATGGGCAGTGTGAAGATGGCCATACTGCAGCCCTTGACAGGCTATACCATGGATCTGGAAGCCCAAATGGGGGCGGTGCTTTTAAACGGGGAAAAGACCACAGGAACCTATCATAGAGCAGGAGATGAGGACAAAAGCATCCGCCTCTCCTGTGCCATGGGAACCCTGCGCTTAAACAGCCCCTAAGAATGTAAAGGAGAACGGAGTAAAGAGGCGGGCTTTAGGCCCGGGGAAAAGGATAGGATTCGCTGCTGGACGAAGCCTATCCTTTTCGTTATACTATAGCCAACAAAAAAATTTCGGTTTACGATCACTGGCAGGAAGCAGGGCGCTGTTGGCAAATGGGGAGGAGAAACCATGGTTTATTTCCTGGACGGTATTTTTAGTCTGGCATATTTTCTGGGAATTTATTTTTTAAATAAAAAAATCCGCTATAAAATACCGGAGCTGCCATCCGGAGAATTTGATATTCTGCGGGTGTATACCCGGGAAATGGTGTTTTATGTTCTGGGGGTGAGCGGCTTGTTTTTGATTTTTTTGCTGTTTCGTTCCGATCCAGAGGGCAACAGCTTCCTGAAAAGCTCTCAGGTGACCTTTATTCTTTTGATTTTAATTACTGGAATGCTGGTACGAAAGCTCTATCAGCTGATTCAAAAGATTTTTCCTTATTTTGCAGGGCTCTCCTCCGATGAGGTGGACAGTTTATATGTGCTGGCCTGTGTGTTTTTGACCATTATCTGCTTTGTATCCGGATTCACCGGCTCTTTGGAAAAGGAGGAGGTGGGCCTGCTGGTGGGATCCTATTTTACTGTACTGTTGGGGAAATTTATCTGGTTTAATTTTAAATTTTCCAGTATTTCCGATGTGATTAAAAATCCTAAAAAAATCTGGGCAAAATATCCCCTGAGCATTTTAAATACCTTTCTTACTGTATTTTATGTGGGAATCCAGATCTTGATTGCAGAAAAATTCAGCCGTCTGGTGTATGGGATTGTATTTTTATGTATTGTGATTTTGATGGGGGCCTTTGGGATTTATCATATCACTAGAGAAGGGGATCAGCTGAAGGTGGAGGTTACCGGCAAGATCCGGGGGGAGGAGGCAAAAAAGGTTACAGACGGACTGTCCTGGTACAATAAAGCCTTTGATGAGCAGCCCAGTCCTAAGGATCTGGCGGTATACACCAGAGGGGTTGGAGGGGTGATCATCGGGGGACTGATCGGGTATACCCTGGGCAAATGGTTCCATATCAAGCATCTTTGGGTGCATCAGAAGTACCGCCACAGAGGCTTTGGAAGCAGTATGCTGAAAAAAGCAGAGAAGGAGGCAGCAGAGCGGGGCTGCCAGTTTATTCTTTTGGATACCATGGAGTATCAGGCGCCTATTTTTTACAAAAAAAACGGTTATCAGGAGGTGATGACTCTGGCCCAGTATCCTGTAAAGGGAAAGCGGATTTATTATACCAAAACCATGCCGAAGGTGCTGCGGTGGAAGAGCCGAAACTATGTGTTAAAAAAACGGGGGGAGAAGAAAGAAGAGGCCCCAAAGGCAGAGGAAAAGAAAAAATGACAGGACTTCCGATTCCCGGAATCTTCCAGAGCCTTGAAAGAGGGTGGGGATGTGGATTATACTTTTATGCAGGAGATCATCTCCGGTATGAAAAAGATTTTTCCGGGAACGGATAAGAAGACGGCGCCTCTACAGGGCCATGAAGGTTTTTTGCAAGGAGGAAATATGCATCAGGAAAATATGGAAATGCTTTGGGATACCCTGAATATTCTAAAACGGGGTTTTTATTTGTATGAAAATCGGATTGTCAAACGGGAACTGTCCCTGCAGCAAATGGAAGAAAT
>CALISX010000549.1 GCA_938041725.1 uncultured Lachnoanaerobaculum sp. | reverse complement strand
CGAAATGCGCCCTACGGATGTGGTGCCGGTGATCGCCCCGAATCGCTCCGGCAATCGGGCGGTATTTCCTATGAAGTGGGGCTATATCGGTAAAACACTGCTGATGAACGCCAGATCAGAGACGGCGGCAGAGAAGCAGACCTTTAAGGAGGACTGGCTGAAGCATCGCCGAATCGTCCCGGCTTCCTGGTACTACGAATGGGAACATCGGATTGGCAACGACGGCAAGAAGCATACCGGCGATAAATATATTATTCAGCCCAAAGGCAGTACCGTGACATGGCTATGCGGCCTGTACAGAATCGAAGAAGGACTTCCTCACTTCGTGATCCTGACACGGGAGCCAAGTGAGGAAATCAGATTCATTCATGACCGGATGCCGCTGATCATGCCAGAGAATCTGGTAAATGAGTGGATCAGACCGGATGTGAAGCCAGAGGAATTGCTGCCGTATTCTTTGACGGTGATGGTCTTTGAGAAGGCGGCCGGATAAAAAGCAGAATTGTTTGAGCAGCTATATGAGCTGTGAAATCGGGATCTATCGGGGAGGTATCTTTATGTGGATGGTGTTAGGAATAAGCGCAATAGTTTTTACTGTTCTGAATTTGGTTTGGACATTTAATAACAAAAACGCTAAATGGTTTAGGTTTGCGGGTCTTGCATTAACAGCACTGACTTTATGCGCTTTTTATGCTGATGGAGCAAGCAGAGTTGTAGCAGAAGATTGGGGAGGCTTAATGGATATTATGCCAACGATGAATAAAGCTCTATGGGTGTGTACCATCATTTCGATTTTGCTTAATTCGGTTTCTTTATTCAAAGGAAAAGAATAAATTCCGGTATGTTGAAATGAAGGGGATTATATGAAGCAGATATCAAATAAAGAATATGAGAAATACCAGCAGTATCAGACAGATGTGCTGCATGGCAGGATACTGACTCCGGATGGTTTGCGGGTTATATGTGCAGCCCTTGAGAATAATCCGGAAAAGATTGGGATTCACATGCTGGAGATATTGGCAAAATTCCGGAATGAAGGCGTAATCTCCTGATCGGCTGTAAACCAATGGTCGATTGTTCCGCAGCCTCCTGCATGGTATCTTGTTCGCGGGAGGTGAATACAAGTGAAACAATACACACTCGGTTCCTGTATCCGCTCCCTGCGGATGCATAACCAGATGACGCAGACCCAGCTTGCCGAAAAGCTTGGGGTTACCGATAAAGCCGTATCAAAGTGGGAAAGAGGCCTTTCTTACCCGGATATCGCCCTGTTTCCAAGGCTTGCAGATATTCTGGGCGCTACAGTCAATGATCTTCTGCGGGAGTGCAGGGATGACTGCCACCCGTCAAAGTTGCTTCAGACCTTTGAGGTATCAAGGGATATCCGAATGCCGCTCCATATCATGCTGGGCTTCGTGGAAATAGCCCGTCAGAATCACAGTGACCCAGAAATGACGCTGCGGTATCTGGAGGGCATCAAGGTTTCTGGAGAATA
>CALISX010000548.1 GCA_938041725.1 uncultured Lachnoanaerobaculum sp. | reverse complement strand
AAGGAAAAAAATCAGGGACTGCTTTGCGCTGTGGTACAGGCTTTGGATGCCAATCCTGCGCCTATTGTGGTACATCCCAGGGGATTGGAACCTAAGGCCCAGTATAAAATCAATGGCCAGGTGCTAAGCGGTGCTGCCTGGATGGCAGGAGGAGTCCCCCTCCCCTGGGTGCAGGAGGAGTATCAAAGCTTTAGGATGGCGATTCAGAAGGTATAGAAAAGAGGGGGTGATGAGCCCCCTCCCACTGGACTTAATAATGAATCACATTGTCCTGGGCCTGGATACGGGCAATCACCTCTTTGGCCTCTGGACTTTGAAAAAAATCCAGGGTGGTTTTTGGCACCAGCCGGGCCAGTTTTTCAAAATCCCCCCTTTGGATAGCCCGGCGTGCGGCAGAGGCGCTGATTACCTCCTGTCCCAGGGATTTTCTGGAAAGGATCACACAGGAAATTCCGTTTTGAGGAAGAGCATCTGCCATGATTTTATTATAGATTCCCGTCACCAGACTAAAGGGCTCCTCCCCCACATACCTTCTTTGGATACCCAAAACCTTGGCAATCCTTGAAAAAATCGTCAGGTCCAAAAGGGCCTGGCCTTCAATCACCGACTCCCCCTCCCTTTGAAAGTAGCTGGGAAAGGTGGCGCTGCTGATCATATAGGAGCCGCTGTCATGATATACAATATTTTTTAAATGGGCGGTTCCCTCCATCACCAGCTTTTTTCGTATGGGAAAGGGCACCAGACTGGCCTCTTCACTAACCATAAAAAGGTGAAGCACCTCATTTTCCCCGGCAGCTTTTTCCGCCAGATACTGGTGCCCCAGGGTAAAGGGGTTGGCATTCATCACCAAAGCCCCGATCCTCTCTCCAGCCCTATATCCTGCCTGAAGGTGCTGCAAATATGCTGCAAAACCGTTTTTCCGGTTTTCCATAAATACCAGACGGTTTTCCAGGGAAACAATTTCATAAAAACCCAAATCCCCAAAGAATTTTGCAGAATCGTTTTTGGTATACAAAAACATATGGGTGTGACCCCTTTCCATCTGCACCTCCATAAGATGGGACAAGAGGGTGTTTAAAAGCCCCTCTCCCTGGTACTTTTTGTTCACCGCCATACAGCGCAGGGTATTGCCAAAGCAGCTTCCTGTGGCAGCCATGTCATCATCCCCAGAGTATATGGCACAGGTATAGTCCAGATTTTTGTCAAGACGCAGCCCCTCCTGTCCCAGCAGTTCCTTTACCTCTTCCAATGCCCTTTGATCCCATGAATGGATGGTGGAAATCCTATAGTCTGACATATCCCCTCCTTTCCTTATTCGCTTAAATAGGCTCGCTTTACCTGCTGGTCATTCATCAAATCCCTGGCATTCCCCTCCAGGGCAATCCTTCCGGTTTCCAGCACATAGGCCCTGTCTGCAATGGCCAGGGCCTGTTTGGCATTTTGCTCCACCAGCAGCACCGTGGTGCCGCTTTCATGAATTTCCCGGATAATATCAAAGATTTCCTTCACATACAAAGGGGAAAGCCCCATGGAGGGTTCATCCATTAAAATTACTTTGGGATTGCTCATCAGAGCCCTTCCCATGGCCAGCATCTGCTGCTCCCCTCCGGACAGGGTGCCTGCCACCTGGTTTTTCCGTTCCTCCAGCCGGGGGAAGCGCTTATAGACCCTTTGAATGCTATCCTCAATGCCTCCCTTGTCCCTTCGGATATAGGCCCCCAGCCGGAGATTTTCCAGTACCGTAAGCTGGGAAAAGATCCTCCTTCCCTCCGGCACATGGGCCATTCCCAAAGCCACAATGGAATGGGCCTTATTCCTGGTAATATCCTTTCCGTCAAAATAGATTTCTCCCCCGGCCCCAGGCAAAAGCCCTGTAATTCTGTGCAGCACCGAGGTTTTCCCTGCTCCATTGGCACCGATGAGGGCTACGATCTCCTTTTCCTCCACATGAAAATTGATCCCCCTCACCGCCTGGATCATACCGTAATTTACTTGAAGATTCTTCACATCAATCATCCGTTTTCCCTCCTAATCCCCTAAATAGGCCTTGATCACCTGGGGATCATGAAGCACCTGCTCCGGAGGGCCGCTGGCCAGCTCCGTGCCAAAGTTCAGCACCGTAAGCATTTCACAAATTCCCGATACCAGCTTCATATCATGTTCAATTAAAAGAATGGTCATATGGTATTTTTCCCGGATCAAACGGATGGTGTCCATCAGCTCCGCCGTTTCATTGGGGTTCATCCCTGCCGCCGGCTCGTCTAATAAAAGCAAAGCAGGATCCGTGGCCAGGGCTCTGGCAATTTCCAGCTTTCTCTGCCTTCCATAGGGAAGATTCCCTGCCAGAAGGTCCTTTTCTTCCTCCAGGGCAAATACCTCCAAAATCTCCTGGGCCATGGCATCCATCTCCTCTTCCCTTTTTCCATAGGGAGGCAGATGAAACAAAGAGGCCCACAGAGGATACTTTACCCTTTCATGAAGAGCCACCTTCACATTGTCCAAAACAGACATATTGGCAAAAAGCCGGATATTTTGGAAGGTTCTGGCAATGCCAGCATGGTTGATCTGGGCAGGTGTCTTTCCCACAATACTGCTGCCCTTTAGGCGGATGCTCCCTGTGGTGGGCCGGTATACCCCGGTTAAAAGATTAAATACCGTGGTTTTTCCCGCCCCATTGGGGCCGATCAGGCCATAGAGCACCCCCTCCTCCACAGAGAGATTAAAATTGTCCACGGCTTTCAAACCGCCAAACTGTATGCCCAGGTTTTTACATTCCAGCACTGCCATCAGGACATCCTCCCCTTTAGTAATTTTTTAAAGACCTTGTTGCGCAAAAGACCCTCTTTGATTTTGCTGTTATTAAAAATCATCATGGCCATTAAAATCACAGCATACAAAAGCATCCTGAAATTGTCCGCTCCCCGAAGCATCTCCGGCAAAACCGTCAGTACAATGGCAGCAATAACAGAACCGGCAAGATTTCCCATGCCTCCCAGCACCACAATCACCAAAATCTCTATAGATTTGTTATAGTCAAAGGTACCCGGCTTAATAATTCCCACATTATGGGCATACACTACCCCGGCTGCTCCTGCAAAAACCGCCGCAATCACAAAGGCCGTTACCTTGTAGCGGCTTATGGAAATTCCCACAGATTCCGCAGCAATATCATTGTCCCGGATGGATGTAATGGCTCGTCCGTCCCTGGAATGTACCAGATTTACTATAACAAATATGGTAAGTACTGTTAAAATAAAAACCAATGTGAAATTGGAATAATCCGAGCGAATGGGAATTTTACTAAGCCCCTTGGCCCCTCCGGTAAAATCCAAAAAGTTAATAATGGATTTGATAATTTCTCCAAAGGCAAGGGTCACAATGGCCAGATAATCTCCCCGCAGCCGCAGCACCGGCACACCGATTAAAAACCCAAATACTCCCGCCAAGGCTCCCCCGGCCACAATGGCCAGGCCAAAGGAAAGGGGCATGGCCATAGACTGGGTATGTAAACTGATCAGGGCACCGGTATAGGCTCCAATGGACATAAAGCCTGCATGCCCCAAAGACAATTCCCCCAAAAATCCCGTCACCAGGTTAAGAGAAACTGCCAGCATAATATTCACCCCAATGGGTACCAAAAGAGAGCGGTACTGTCGGCTTAAAATATTAAAATGAACCAGGGAAAAAACCACACAATAGGCTGCCACCCCTATCAAAATATACAGAAATCGTTTTTTGTTCAACCCTTTCATACCCACCTACACTTTCACCATTTTTTTCCTGCCCAAAAGGCCCGAGGGGCGGAACAAAAGCACCACAATCAATACCCCGAATACAATGGCATCTGCCAGCTCTGTGGAAATATAGGCCTTGGACATGCTTTCAATCAGTCCCAGCAAAATTCCTCCCAGCATGGCCCCGGGGATGCTGCCAATTCCCCCCAGCACCGCTGCCACAAAGGCTTTAATTCCCGGCAGAGCTCCCAGGGTGGGCTTCATGGACTGATACTGGCAAAGATACAAAATTCCTGCCACCGCTGCCAAAGCAGAGCCAATGGCAAAGGTCATGGAAATGGTGCGGTTCACATCAATGCCCATAAGCTCTGCTGCCCCCTTGTCTTCAGAAACTGCCCGCATGGCAGAGCCGGTTTTGGTTTTATTAATAAAAATATGCAGCAAAACCATGGACAGGGCCGTCACCAAAAGGGTCACAATGGTAATGCTGGAAATCACCACAGGACCGATGCTGACGTTCACATTGGGAATCACCGAGGGGAAGGGAATGGGGTTGGAACCAAAAAGCAAAAGGGAAGCACTTTGCAAAAAAAAACTCATACCGATGGCAGTAATCAGCACTGCCAGGGGAGGAGCATTGCGCAGGGGCTTGTAGGCTATTTTTTCCGTTAAAATTCCCAAAAGAGAACAGGCCAGCACTGTAATCAGCAGGGCAGGTGCCACCCCCAGCCCCAGAATACTAATGGTAAAATATAAAACATAGGCCCCTACCATGATAATATCCCCATGGGCGAAGTTAATCATTTTGGCAATGCCGTATACCATGGTATACCCAATGGCTATCAAGGCATACACGCTGCCGGTTCTCAAACCGTTAATCAGCTGTTCTATTAAATTAATAAGCATTTACATTACCTCTTTTCCCTGCCGCTGCAAAAAGAAGGGGAAGGCGCAAGTCCCTCCCCTTCTTTGGCGTCTTGCAGATGCCGGTATTCTATTCTCAGCCCTTCCTTATTCCTCATCCAGCTCAAAAAGCTCGTACTTGCCGTCGGTGATGGTTACAAACTTTGCCTGCTTGTTGGGCTCACCCTCCGGGGTGAAGGAAACCTTTCCAGTCAGGCCCTCCACCTCAATCTTGGTCATAGCCTGAATTAAAGCATCGGTGTCAATGGATCCGGCCTTTTCCATGGCTGCCTTAATCACATACACACAGTCATAGCCGTCAGCAGCAAACTGATCCGGTACTGCTCCAAACTGCTTTTGATAGGCGTCGGTAAAGCTTTTGGCAGACTCATCCGTAGCTAAGAAGGGACTTAAAAATACTGCCCCCTCCACTGTGGATTTGTCTGTTACCTGGGCCAAAACTCCATCCCATCCGTCAGAACCTACAAAGGCCGTATCCAATCCGTTTTGCTTGGCCTGCTGCACAATATAGGCAGCCGCCTCATAGTAAGCCGGTACAAAGAGAAGCTTGGCACCGCTTTGCTTGATCTGTGTAAGCTGAGTAGTAAAATCCACATCGTCATTTTGGAAGGACTGCTCGCTTACCAACAAATCCGGTCTGCCCAGATCCTCCAGACCCAGCTTGAAGGCCTGATAAATGCCGGTGGAATACTCATCGGAATTATTGTAAAGCACGGCCACGCTTTCAAATCCCTGATCCAGAACATATTCAGCAATTTTTTGTCCCTGCATGGGATCCGTAAAACAAAGACGGAACACATTGGGATTTTGGGTAATAGAAGCAGCAGAGCCGGATGGGGTCAGCTGCAGAATATTGTCCTTATTGGTTAAATCCGTCACTGCCAAGGTGGAACCGCTGGTTACAGCCCCCATGAATACATTCATTTTTGCATCCATCAGGTTGTTGTAAGCAGTAACAGCTTTGTCCTCTGAGGCCTCATCATCCTGGAAGTCCAGCACCAGCTTATAGGTATCCTTTCCTGCCTTTACCCCCCCTGCTGCATTGATTTCATCAATGGCAATGGCAGCACCATTTTTCACAGAATTTCCATAGGAAGCTGCTCCGCCTGTTAAGGGACCGCTGCCGCCGATTCGAAACTCCTTGGCATCCTTCATGGTATCCTCCCCGGCTTTACTCTCCCGGGCTGCCTGTTCCGAAGGAGAGCCTCCGGACTGACTTGCATTATTTCCCCCAGTACTTCCGCAGGCCGCCAAAGCTGCTCCCATCATAAGGGCCAGCACAGCCCTCCATGCTCTTTTTTTCATAAATACCTCCCTATACTGTTACGCACTGTTACGCATGGTGTATCTGAGAAAAAGAAATCCCTCTCAGAATATGAATATATTTGAACATTATAGGAATCTTTTGCCCCCCTGTCAAGGAAGCCCCCTGGGCTTTCTATACTCTTTTTTCATATCTTCTATAACACAGGGGTATAAAAAGAGAGCCGCCATCATGACGACTCCCGGTATTATAAAAATTTATGCTTCCTCTCCGGTCTTTTCTCCAGACAAGTATTCATGAATGCCCTTGGCGG
>CALISX010000547.1 GCA_938041725.1 uncultured Lachnoanaerobaculum sp. | reverse complement strand
GGAGAAAATACAGGGAGATAAGTCCCTTCAGGAGGCGGATCTCCAGGAGAAGAACCGTTTGTCTCTCCACAGTGCAAGCCTTCGCCAAAGGGCGGATTTTCAGGAGGAAAATCTTACCAGAAATCAGCGGGAACTGGAAAAGCTGGAGAAGGAGGAGGAAGCCCTTTTGGAAAGCCAAAAAAAGCTGGAATCCAGTATGGCGGAAAAAAGGCAGTCCATGGCCAACAGAAGGGAAATGCTTTCTGCTCTGGAGACAGCCATCCAGGAGATGGAAGCCAGACAAAAACAGCTGGTGGAGGAAAAAAACCAAAAAAACGCCTCCCAGAAAAAAATCTTTGAGAACCGGGATTTTTTAAACCAAAGGGTGGGACTGATTGAAAAGGATTTATACAGACTGCGCACCCAAAGGGAAAGGGCCGAGGAGAAGCTGACAGTCAGCAGCAATTACATGTGGAATGAATACGAGCTTACCTATAACCGCTGCCTGGAATTCAAGGCAGATCTGGGGAATGAGGGAGAATTGAAAGCCCGGGTAAAGATGCTCAAGGAGGAGATCAAGGGCCTGGGAAATGTAAATGTAAATGCCATTTCCGATTACACGGAGCTGTCACAAAGATTTGATACCATGGAAAAGCAGCATAGAGATATCCTTCAGGCTGAAGAGCAGCTGGTGCAGATCATTGCAGGTCTGGACGAGGGAATGCGCCGCCAGTTTACCTTGAAGTTTGGGGAAATAGCAGGGGAGTTTGACCATGTGTTCAAGGAGCTTTTTGGGGGAGGCAGCGGAAAGCTGGAGCTGGAGGAGGGGGAGGACTTACTGGAGGCCTCTGTTTCCATTATTGCCCAGCCTCCGGGGAAGAAGCTGCAGAATATGATGCAGCTGTCTGGAGGAGAGAAGGCCCTGACTGCCATATCCTTGCTGTTTGCCATTCAAAACCTAAAGCCCTCTCCCTTTGCTCTTTTGGATGAGATAGAGGCGGCTTTGGATGATTCCAATGTGGACCGTTTTGCCAGGTATTTGCATAAGCTGAAGAATCACACCCAGTTCATTGTGATTAC
>CALISX010000546.1 GCA_938041725.1 uncultured Lachnoanaerobaculum sp. | reverse complement strand
ACACCGGATACAGCGCCAGTCAGGGCTATGGCTCTGGAAACGCCTATCCGGGACAGAATTACCAGAACAGCTGTAATGCTGCAGACCGGGCGGAAAACAATGTTTTTTCCACCTTGTCCCTGGTTTGCGGCATTGTGGGTATTGTAGGCTCCTGCTGCTGTTTGGGTATTCCTCTGGGAGTTGCCGGTATTATCTTTTTCCTGCTTTCTAAAAAAGGATATGAAAAGGACAGCGGAGTGGCCATTGCCGGCCTGGTTACCTCTATTGTGGGCCTGGTGTTGACATTGCTGTTCATTGGCATTGGAAGCCTCTTTGGGGACAGCCTTTCTGATTACTTTGATTATTATCCCTATGATTTTGGAGATTTCCTGTATAAGGACGATCCTTATGACTATGGAGGAGAGGAAGGATACAGCTATCAGGGGGAGGATTTATTTGAGGAAATCAGGGATTTGGAGGCAGATACTCTGGCAGCCCCTCAGGCTTTTTTTGTGGTTCCAACCAATTGATGTGAGGCGTCATCCATGAAATGTCCCTTTTGTTTTGCCCAGGATACCAAGGTGATTGATTCCAGACCTGCAGACGACAATGCCTCTATCCGAAGAAGGAGGCAGTGTGAGACCTGCGGGAAGCGCTTTACCACCTATGAAAAGCTGGAAACCGTTCCTTTGATGGTGATTAAAAAAGACAATTCCCGAGAACCCTATGATAGAAGTAAAATAGAAAGGGGAATTCTCCAAAGCTGCCATAAAAGGGCGGTAAGCGCCGGGGATATTCACAGGGTTCTGGATGAAATTGAAACGGCTCTCTTTGCCAGGGAGCAGACAGAGATTGCCTCCAGTATTATTGGAGAAATGGTGATGGAGCGGCTGCAGGCTTTGGATGAGGTGGCCTATGTGCGCTTTGCTTCTGTGTACCGGGAGTTTAAGGACTTAAGCACCTTTATGGAGGAGCTGAATAAAATCATCCGCTCCGGAAAGTGATTATGGGGTTTTTTGAAAGATTTCTTCCAGATCAGGAGGAAGAGAGTATTTATACCATTGATTTTTCCCGTTTTTTAGCAGAGGGGAAAAGGGCGGTGCTTTTTGATATTGACAACACCCTCACCCCCCATGGGGCCCAGGCCGATGAAAGGCTTGGGGCCTTTTTTAAACATCTGCACCGGATGGGTCTGAAAACCTGTTTGATTTCCAATAACAGGGCCAAAAGGGTGGAACCTTTGGCTTTAAAGGTGAAAACCTTGTTTGTGGCCAAGGCCAACAAGCCCTCTGTCAAGGGCTACCAAAAAGCTCTGGGCATGCTGGGAGTGAAGGGGGAGGAAAGTCTTTTTGTGGGAGATCAGCTGTTTACCGACATATGGGGAGCCAAAAGAGCTGGGATCCATGCAGTTTTGGTAAAGCCCATTCATCCCAAAGAAGAGATCCAGATTGTATTAAAACGGATTCCGGAAAGGATCCTTTTGTTTTTTTATCACAGGAGCAAAAAATGAATCAGGCAAGGATACTGGGGGTCATAGGCTATCCCATTGGACACAGCCTATCTCCCCTGCTCCATGAAATCTTCGGAAAACATACCGGAGAAAAAATTTACTATGCCCCCTATCCCGTCAAGGAAAACCTGGCTTTGGCCATCCAGGGAGCCTGGCATCTGGGATTTTGCGGTTTGAATGTCACCATTCCCTATAAAACCCAGGTCATACCGGAGCTGGCAGAGGTGGATGAAACCGCCGGATCCATTGGGGCGGTGAACACTTTGGTGCGCAGCGAAGGAGGCTTTACAGGCTATAATACGGATATTTACGGCATCGGCGCTCTGGTGAAATCCCAGGGGATTGAGATTAAAAACCGACCGGTTTGTATTCTGGGGGCAGGGGGGGCTGCCAAATCCGTGGTGCATATGTGCGGTCAGGAGGGCGCCTTTAGCCTCTGCATTGTAAACCGGGATGCGGACAGGGCCAGGGCGCTGCAAAGGGAGAGCAAAAGGTTTTTTTCCATGCCCATAGATGTATGCAGTTTGGAAGAGGTAAGAAGGGATGTTTCCCGCCTGCCCGAGGGTTTGGTGGTATTTCAAACCACCAGTGTGGGGATGTATCCCCACCGGGAGGACTGTATTATTTCTGATCCGGCTTTTTTTGAAAAAATGGCTGCCGGGGTGGATTTGGTATATACTCCCCTGGAAACAGCCTTTTTGCGCCGGTGCAGGGCAGCTGGCAAACCTGGAATCAGCGGACTGGGGATGCTGATTTACCAGGGGGCCAGGGCCTTTAGCCTGTGGACGGGGAAGGAAATTCCGCCCCAGGGTCTGGAGGAAGCCAGGGTCCGTTTGGAGGAGGCATTGAGAAATTCATGAAGGTTTTGGTTGTGAACGGGGTGAATTTGAATTTTTTAGGAATTCGAAACCCGGATGTGTATGGAAAAGAAGGATATCAGGCTTTGGTGGAAAGCATTGTCAAAAGAGCCGGGGAACTGGGAATGGAGGCGGAGTGTTTTCAAAGCAACCATGAGGGGGAGATTGTGGACAGGCTCCAAAGGGCCTATTTAGAAGGTGTGGATGGGATTGTGATCAATCCCGGTGCCTTCACCCACACCTCTGTGGCCCTGCGGGATGCCCTGGAGGTTTTTTCCTGTGTGAAGATTGAGGTGCATATTTCCAATATCCATCAAAGGGAGGAGTTTCGGCATACTTCTCTGACAGCCCCGGTTTGTACGGGACAGATTGCCGGGCTGGGAACAAGGGGATATCTTCTGGCTTTGGAGTATGTGGCAGCAGCCGGACAGGAAACCTGTTCCGGCAAACAGATACAGTAGTTGCAACCAAAGAAAAATTAGTATAGAATAGTTTAAGGTTGACGAAACAAAGTTTAGGAGGAATGATGAATGATTTCAGCGGGTGAATTTAAAAATGGTCTTACTTTGGAACTGGAGGAAGGGCAGGTATATCAGATTCTTGAGTTCCAGCATGTAAAACCGGGAAAGGGCGCCGCCTTTGTCCGTACCAAAATCAAAAATGTGATTACGGGGAGTGTGGTGGAGAGAACTTTCCGCCCTACTGAGAAATTCCCTCCCGCAAGGATTGACAGGGCGGATATGCAGTATCTTTACAGTGACGGGGATATGTATCATTTCATGAATGCGGAAACCTTTGACCAGATTGCACTGAATGCAGATAAGGTGGGAGATGCCCTGCGGTTTGTAAAGGAGAATGATACAGTAAAGGTTTGTTCCTTTAACGGGGATGTGTTCTCTGTGGAGCCTCCTCTCTTTGTAGAGCTGGATATTACAGAGACGGAGCCTGGTTTTGCAGGAAACACTGCCCAGGGCGCTACGAAGCCGGCTACTGTGGAAACAGGAGCGGTGGTTTATGTGCCTTTATTTGTAAATGTGGGAGATAAGATCAAGATTGATACCAGAACCGGGGAATATCTCTCCAGGGTATAATCGAAACCAAAACAGGAAGCAGACTGCAGCCGCCGGGATTTCCCTGCGGCTGCTTTTCAGTGAGGAGAAAAATGAAGACAATTCTGGAAATATTATCAGAGGAATGCAAAGGGGCCTTTGCAAAAAGAGGATATGCCGCAGGCCAGGCCAGGGCTGTGGCCTCCACCCGGCCGGATCTTTGCGAATACCAATGCAATGGAGCCCTGGCGGCTGCCAAGGCGTATAAGAAAAATCCCATGGACATTGCCCAGGAGGTGGCAGAGGAGCTTCGGGAAAACCCTGTTTTTGAAAAAGTGGAGGCTTTGAAGCCGGGATTTATAAATTTTAATCTCAGCAATGGCTTTTTGGCATCCCATCTTCGGGAAATGGCAGGGGAGGAAAGGTTTGGCATTCGGGAAGGAAAAAAAGAAAAAATCATCCTGGACTATGGAGGCGCCAATGTGGCGAAGCCTTTGCATATCGGGCATTTGCGTTCGGCGGTGATCGGCGAAAGCATGAAAAGGCTGGGGGCCTTTTTGGGCAATGAAGTGATGGGAGATGTGCATCTGGGGGACTGGGGACTGCAAATGGGGCTGATTATAGCAGCTTTAAAGGAAGAGCAGCCTGGTCTGGTGTACTTTCAGGAGGGGTATGAGGGAGAGTATCCCACGGAGCCTCCTTTTACCCTTTCGGAATTAGAAAGAATCTATCCCCAGGCCAGCAAGCGGGCCAAGGAGGATGGGGCATTCCGGGAAGGAGCCCAGCGGGCCACTTTTCTTTTGCAGACTGGCCACAGGGGGTATCGGGCCCTTTGGCGGCATATTATAGATCTTTCCGTGGCGGATCTAAAGAAAAACTACGGGGCCCTGGATGTGCATTTTGAGCTGTGGAAGGGGGAATCCGATGCCCAGCCCTATATTCCCGGGGTGATTCAGGATTTGAAGGACAAGGGAATTGCCAGGGTTTCCGAGGGAGCCTTGGTGGTGGACATTGCCATGGAGGGGGATAAAAAGGAATATCCTCCCTGCATCATTCAAAAATCCGACGGGGCAGCCCTGTATGCCACCTCGGATCTGGGTACTTTGGTGGAAAGGGAAATGCTCTATGCTCCGGATAAGTATATCTATGTTGCGGATAAACGCCAGCAGCTCCATTATACCCAGTTTTTCAGGGTGGCAAAGCTTGCGGGTATTGTGCCAAAGGAGCGGGAGCTGATCTACATTGGTTTTGGCACCATGAACGGCAAGGACGGCACCCCCTTTAAAACCAGAGACGGGGGAGTGATGCGGCTGGAAAACCTGATTGAGGATGTGAACCGGTCTGTATATGAAAGGATTATGCTTTCCAGGGCGGTATCTTCGGAAGAGGCCTGGGAAACGGCCCGGCAGGTGGGACTTGCCGCCATTAAATACGGAGACTTGTCCAATCAGACCTCTAAGGACTATATCTTTGATATTGATCGGTTTACCTCCTTTGAGGGGAATACAGGACCCTATATTTTATATACCATTGTGCGGATCAAGTCTATTCTGGCAAAATACCGGGAGACTTCTTCCAAGGAGGTTTCCCTGCAGGCTTTGGGAGAGGCAAAGAGTCTGCAGCAAAAGCGGCTGTATCTGGAAATTTCCCGGTTTCCGGAGGTGATGGAGGGGGCCTGGGAGAGCCTGGAGCTTCATAGGATCTGCCAGTATGTGTATGCCCTGTCCAATGCCCTTAATTCCTTCTATCATGAGGTGAAGATTCTGGGGGAAACCGATGAGGAAAAAAAGCAAAGCTATCTGGCAGGCATTTTGTTAACCAAAGAGATTTTGGAAAGTGCCATTCATGTGCTGGGAATCAGCGCACCGGATAAAATGTAGAGAGCCGGAAGGTCTCCTTTTTCATACCGGTTGTCCTCTCCGATGGAAATGTATTGTGCATGCAAGTATGCCCATCTACATTTCCATCGGTGGGGGACTTATACAGTACAGAATGTTCTGTTGGACAAAATCCATTACGGTATCCAGTATCGGCTCTTTTTTAGGGGTGGGCAGATACTCGTACAATCCAAAGCCTGCCAGATCCATTTCGCTGCTGATTATCTCAAATAGTTCCATGATTTTTTTGAAGGGAAGCCCTCCCGCCACATGTAAAGGAGTGGAGGAAAATTCCGCAGGATCCAATACATCCAGGTCAAAATGGATATAAGCCTTGCCATGCCTGCGTTTGCGGATAATTTCTTTGATTTTGCCTGCCTCGGTTGTGGGCGCATGAAGAATGGCATTTTGCTTCATAAAATTAATTTCT
>CALISX010000545.1 GCA_938041725.1 uncultured Lachnoanaerobaculum sp. | reverse complement strand
ATGAGATGATCCTTTCTTTCTGTTACTATCAGGCAAGGAAGGCCTCTGAGATTGCGGGATATCTTGGAATCAGCGACTCCAGCTACCTCAGAAAACAGGTTTTGGGTAATCTGAAAGAGAACGGATATCTTGAAGAAAGCAGTGTCTCGAGAGCAAAATTTTATAAGACATCACATGAAATGGTATCACTCGCATGACGGAAAAAGCCACACCCTGCCGCAGCACTCCAGCTAGACGGTATTTTCCGTATCCCTGCTTCCAAATGTGAGGTCCTCGGCTTGGGATGGATTCTTCAAACAATTAAACTCAATTCGCCTTCTGTATTCTGATGGAGGTATACCAGTCTGCTTCTTAAACGAGGTGGAAAAACCAGCAACAGTATCAAACCCTACTTTCTTTGCGAGTTCTTCTATAGATAAGTCAGAATCAGCCAATAAATGAGAAGCGTAGTCGGCTTTTTTTGACAGAATATATTCCGTAATCGTACACCCTGTAAATTGCCGGAATAAATTTTTCAGCTTTGTTGTGCTCATATTCGCTAATCTGGAAAGCTCCGCCAATTTTATTGTGTGTGAAAAATGATCATCAATGTACTGAATAACATGAACAATACTTTCATAATCCGTGCTTTTTTTAGGCAGTCTGCCATTTCCCATTTCAAGCACCGCTGACATCAGAGCATAAGCGCCTGCTATGTAATAGAGTTCTGCAGCCATTCCATGGAGAGAACAAGCATATATTTTTTTTAGGACATTCATAATCTCGGCTGACCAGTTGTGCTCGCCCCCCATATTTTTCAAAATAGCAAGGGGACTTGCTTTTTGTGCGGTAAAAAGCGTTTCAAGATGCATTTTATAGAAGGGCGGTGAATATAGAACTTCCGTATAAGCAATCCGGCTTCCTTTGCGCATTAAAGTATGAATGGGGGTGCCATTTTCTTCCAGGTAAGCGATGATTTTGCCGGGAGGGAGATGTTTTGCATATTCAAGCCGAAGCGAGATATACAGGGAATCGTTGGGCATGGTAAGCTCGGTATCTTTTAGAAAATAAAAATCACATTTTGTAATTACAAAATGCTCCCCATGAGGCAGAAACCAAAAAAAACCTTCTGTTATACAACCATCTCCCTGAAAAAAAGAACCGCAGCCAAAGGGATTGTCTTTACCATTTTTTACCATGCCCATATCATTACACATGGAATTAATTATATTTATCATTATACATCACCACTTTTTCTATAAGACATTTTTCTTTTGAGAAAAGACATATATACATTCCATCTATTGCTCAAAGGAACGGGGATATAGTACACTTCCAATAAGGTAAAGCTAACCAATACAACTTTAGCACGAATACGCTGATATTTCAAGGGAGATCAAGGATTTGAAACTGGATGTGCGCTGTAAATTCCTTTTGTTGATGCTGGTCAGTGGGGTGGCATTTTCTGCAAAGGATATTATATATGGGAGCATTGTCTTTATCATTGTATGTTTGATTTCTTTTCTTCTTGGACAAAGAAAAAAGACAATAAAATTCACTGCTGCCTATGTTTTGCTGCTTTTATTTATTGTTTTTT
>CALISX010000544.1 GCA_938041725.1 uncultured Lachnoanaerobaculum sp. | reverse complement strand
ATAGCCGCTCATGCGAGCATGGCGGCTATTCTGGCGCCGTCCGGGGACTTATACAATAAAAACAGCCCTGTTTTCAGGGCTGGTGATTCCTAGGGGGGCCGGACAGATGAACTGCCCGGTATGAGTATGAAAAAGCTTTGTAGTTCCAGATAGTCTGAAACTCACGTTGAACTTCTATCCAACGCACTTATACTATAAGAGAAAATTATGTCAAAAGTATGGATGAGATATAAAAAAAATATAAAGTTTCAAAAAAATTACTAAAAACTGGATTGTATGAAAATATTCTTGAATCCTTGACAATCACACAGGGATCTGGTACTATAGCCTCTGTAAAACTGCCGAAGACAGCAGGTGCTTTATGCGTAAGTGTTTCACGCCTGCCGAGGGAATGTTTCTGTATGAGATATGTATATCCCCTGTTTTTGACAGGGGGTTTTTTTGTCCTGTCAGCAGTTTTCCATATTAAACAAGGAGGTAAAACAAATGGCAAAAGTAGAGTTAAAGCAGCCTATTGTGGAAGAAATTTCCCAGCTGTTAGACGGCGCTAAGTCTGTGGTTGTGGTGGACTACCGTGGCATTACTGTTGATCAGGATACGAAGCTTCGTAAGGAGCTGAGAGAAGCAGGCGTAACCTATAAGGTTTACAAAAATACCATGATTCGTCTGGCTGCCAAGGGAACAGACTTTGAAGGGCTGGATCATGTTTTGGAAGGTCCCACCGCTATTGCAGTATCCAAGGAAGATGCCACATCTCCTGCCCGGATTCTTCAAAATTTCACAAAAGTTGCACCGGATCTGGAGTTAAAGGCCGGGGTAGTAGAGGGAACCATCTATGATGCAGCAGGTATCAAGGCGATTGCTTCTATTCCCTCAAGAGAGGAGCTTTTGGGAAGACTGTTGGGCAGCATTCAGGCACCCATTACCAATTTGGCTCGTGTGTTGAACCAGATCGCAGAAAAGCAGGAAGCATAATTTTTAAAGGGCTTGGCAAAGAAGAAAAATATATTTTAAATGGAGGATAATATCATGGCAAAGTTAACCGTTGAAGAGTTTATTGCAGCAATTAAGGAAATGTCTGTTCTTGAGGTAAATGAGCTTGTGAAGGCTTGTGAGGAAGAGTTTGGTGTTTCTGCAGCAGCAGGCGTAGTG
>CALISX010000543.1 GCA_938041725.1 uncultured Lachnoanaerobaculum sp. | reverse complement strand
TGCGAATCCCTGTCAGCGGCACCCAAGCTGCCTCCCAGCGAAGTGACGTGCAGACTTATATGCATGGTGGTGCCATCCGAGGACTTATACAGTACAGTGTTAAAAAAATATCATTTCTTTTCCAGGATCCATTCTAGCACAAAAAAATATAAAACGCTACTGCTTCATCCGCTAAATCCCCTTAAAGGAAAAACAAAAGACCATCTTTTTTTCGGTATTCAGCAAAAATTCCGGGTGGGTGCGGGCTCCCCAGCTATTGTCTCCTGCCACCCCCATCCGGGCCAGGGCTGCCCGCACCACAGTATAATGAACGGGGGGCAGCTCATAGCCATGGGCTGCATTTTCGATCTCATGGGGTGTCCAGGGCAGCGCAGAAAAACTCATAGGCGCCTTCTCTGCCCAAAAGCACAGCCCCCTTCCCTTCTCATCTGTGACTGCTGCCACGCGAACCCCTTCTTTGCTGCCGCTTTCCTGGGGGAATACATAGGAAGCCAAATTCTCCTCCACATTTTTTTCATATACCCCCAGCTTTCCGCCCTTTTTCCGGTCCTGATAGGTATCCTCCGGTCCCAGTCCATACCAGCACAGTCTGTTAAAATCTGCATTTAATTTCATCATAACACCAAATTCCGGCATGTCCCCCAGCTCCTTTACCGGATCATACTCCAGCGTAATCTGCACCCTTCCATCAGCAAAAACATCATGGGTCTGGCGGCAAAACGCCCTGGGGATGGTGGGCAGGAAATAGGTAAAGGCAATCTGCACCCTGTCCTTTTCCTCCTGAATCTCCACCTCCTGAGGCGCTTCCGGGTTCAAAGGGCCCTCTGGATTTTTCGTACTGGCGTACATACTGGCGGTTTTCCACTGGGCATAGCGCATGGGCATTAGATTTCCCATATCATTATCTGTAGGAGCCCGCCAGAAATTAGGCCTTGGCACGGTTTCCAGCATTTCCCTTCCCCCATAGCGGTAGGACACCAATCCTCCCTGGAGATAGGAAAAAATCACCTCAAAATCCTCTCCCCGCACCCCGATGTTATGGGGGCTGCGGATTACCTGAAGTTTTTCAGGAGACAGGGGATTGGCAGCCAGGGCCAAGGTTTTGCCTGGAGGATGCAGCAATGCCGGCGGAGCCTGCAGAAGTTTCCCGAATACCCCCTGGCCAAAAGCCACCTCATGCCCCCTGCCGGCCCAAGGGGTGTCTTCCTTTAGTAAAAAGGATACCGTGAGTACCGTTTCCCCAGGGTATTTTTTCCAGTCAATGGGAAGGGGGTAGGTTCCCTGAGACAGGGGCGGAACCGCTGTCTCTAAAGCAGTCTTTTCCAAAAGCTTTCCATACCGCTCCAGCCGCACCTCACAAAAAAATTCCTTTGTGTTCACAAAAAGATTTTTGTTTTGGATGGTAATCCTTTCCTCCTGTAAGCCGACAAGAATAATTAGAAAAAAAGATATGAACAATTAGATATTCATTTAGCTTGCATATGCGCAGAAATGAATATAGCCTTATACACTTGACTTCATAAATAATTAGGCTGTAAAACAGCCCTTGAATCTTCTTTTAAACGTTTTTAAATTCACCTTTTAAAACGTTTAAAGCCGGGGAAAACCCTGCTCTCCCCGGCCCGACTTTCTTTAATTTACAAAAACGATTTTTGAGATACGCAACTGGCCCCATATTTGACTATTGTTATTGTCCGTCCCGCATCTTGCTCCGAATAAAACGTAAACAAATTCGTTCACATTTCGAGTGTCTATAGTTATTTGACCACTAAAACTGAGGCCGTTATTGCCAAATGCAACAACATCACGGATTACGTGTATTTTTGTACCATCATCTTCAATAGCTGAATCTCTTGCAATTGTACTGGCTCGTCCAAGATATATTACAAATCCTAAGTATGCATGTTCTTGTATGGTTCCGTCGAACCAATAGTCCACTGTAATCTTGCTAAAAGGGCTCATGTTGATGGACTTCGTGAACACGCATCCAACCCACTTATCCCTGTAGGTCAAATTTCCAGACGATAGGTTGAAATTCATTCCACCGCTCCAAACCCCGCTATAACCATAGTTATCGGCCAACTTATATGAGTAAAAGTCCTTATTATAGTAAAATCCTCGATCAGCCACTCCCGATACAAGCGCCCCATCGAAAGTGGCTCCATTAAAAACCTCTCTGCCAGTGGAAAGATCTGGCAGAGTGCCAGTTACACCAGCTACATTAACATCTTTTCTAATGTTCCCTGGTTGTAAATTTGGGATAGGAAGGAAAACCCAATTAGCACCTTCTATCCTATGCATGTTTGGAATTCGCACTACAATACCACGCCCCCGCCCTGCAAAGGGATCGTCATAAGCGTGCCCCTCTCCACCCCAAGCCGAAATAATATCCCCTGTCGTGCAGACCCATCTTGGCACTTTTCCCTGGATACCCATAGTACTGAAATTGTCCAACCAGTAATCTGGGTTCAATCCTAGGGCTGCCACAATAGCTTCCTTTTTTGTATTGACATTTGTTTTTCCATTTCCATTGCCGTCTCTGTAGTATCCAGGCGGGATCTGAGACACCATAAAGTCGCCATCGCCGTAATACCATACCCCGTCACCGTCTATATAGGATCCTCTATCTTCTATATTTCCCTGCCTTCCCGCCAGTGTAAGGGATTTAAGCATTTTGGATTGATCAATTCCCAGTAGGTTGGCTAGCTGATCAAAGGTAATGTAAATATAAGATTCATGTCCTTCTGGGTGTGTGGGCCTGTGATACCATCCGTCCCGGAAAGTTGCCCATATCCTTTGGGCCCAATCCTCTCGTCCCTGTGCAAAACTTACTTGTCCTCCCTCTCCTCTATCCACTATCTGCCCTTTACGCCTTGCGATAGTTAACGACTCCACCATCCTGGATGCATCAACACCCAAAGTAGCTGCCACCTTGTCAAGATGTATGATGATCTCCGGTCTTCCCGTGGATGTAGGCCTTAGATAAGCTCCAGGGAGCAGCCGGACGTACATCTGGGCATTGTCTGCTACAATACTCTCTGCATCGGTATAAGGCTCTTTATTAGGGATTGTTCCCTCTGCTGCTTCATCATCACTATCTGCAGTAACAGCACTATACCCGGCCAAAACATGCTCCCGCCTGGCAGTTACATCATCACTGCCAACACCAGCTCCATCACCCTGCTCCAAAAGTCCAATTCCCATGCTATACCCCCTTTCTGATAATAGAAAAGTTTGCCCCCGGTCGCTTTCTGTGACAGGTAAAATCAAGAAAGCCATTCCCGGTTCGTACCTTATCAAGACATCCATAAGCCTTTTTAGCTGCCTTAATCTGCCCCGGATCTGTCTGCCAATCCGGAATATACAGACCTATAATAGGATTATCCGTTTCTTTTACATCCGCTGCAGTAATGCGTTGAGTATATGGGGCTGTCTGTGTCCATGCAGCTGCCTGCAGTTCGAGGATCTGTGGTGTTATGTTCCTAGTATAATCCTCACGGCTTAACTTTCCATCCAGAAGCTGATAGGCTTCTTTTTTCTTTATAAAATCGTTAGCATTGATTTCTGCACGGATTTCATAAGCTGTATCTACAGCAAAGATAACCTCATAGTCATGCTCTACCTCTTGGTCTGCAGCTGCAGGGACTCTCTCTCCCACTGTATCCTGCCCCACGATAAAAAGCACTTCACTTCCCTTGCCTTTTGCATATATACCTATTTGCTTCAGGATGTACTCTGTGTCTACAGCCACATTGGTCAATGTCATTTTTAAAACCGCTTTTTGCTCTTTGATTTCTACAGCATCTATTTGCAATGTCTGCTTGCTGTCATGAATCGCTAAAAGCTTCCCCGGTTCCTGGCTAAACTCTGCTCCAGCCTCTGCTTTTGTAAAAGTTAGCGGATCTCCGTGGATCAAAGAAGCCATCAGCTCCTTCCCTGCATCAGTCAATGTGAATTTCATACTGCAACCTCTACTTTTATCTTTTTATGCTTAAATACAATGCATCCTATATACAAAGTAATTGCTTCCTTTCGTGGCATTGCATTAATAAAGTGATAGTCAAAATGTGCAGGTCTTACTCTGCGGAAAAAGTCTTTAGCTATCTCTAAATTTCCCAGAAGCTTCATGGTCTCCACATAGATATTGAAATTGCATGCGCTCTCTTCAATTTTCACCGCACTTGCGCTCAACATTCGCTTTAAAACAGCCTCTAATACCTGCCTTGTGGGCAGCATCTTTTGATACTTCTTTGCAAGGATCCGCAAGCGCCGCTGCTCTATGCTTAAAGAGGTATCCGGCTCAATAGAATAATCTTTCTCAAAACGATCTATAGTTCTTTCTGTACACTCAAGAACGCTTAACTCTTTAAAGAGCTGCACCGCTTCATCTTCAAGGATTAAAAGCTCCTCCTCCTCCGCATCCATCAATTCCCCCATCTGCCGGATCCGGTATATGAAGTTTGGTATATTATCTCTTATCATTCCTTC
The DNA here is from genome assembly GCA_938041725.1 of uncultured Lachnoanaerobaculum sp. Classification (GTDB taxonomy): domain Bacteria; phylum Bacillota; class Clostridia; order Lachnospirales; family Lachnospiraceae; genus Lachnoanaerobaculum. Next base: position 12,023 of record CALISX010000543.1, on the reverse strand, counting down.
ACCTTCCCCACTGCAGGCTCTGACTTCAAAAATGGAATGCTCCTTACATCAATCGGGATGGAGCTGTTTTTGCCATTTACACTCATGCTTTCCACATCTGTCACCCCGTCTACTTCTAACAGCAACACCATAATCTTTGAGTAGGATACCCTTTGACCATTATCAGTATCAAATCCCCACTCTAAGAAATACCTCTCTAAAGCCTTTTTAAACTGCTCTTTAATCAGACTTAAATCTGCACTCTCTCTAATCCGAATACTCGCAGTAACACTGATAGCAACTAAATTTGCACCGCTTACCTGTACATCTGCTCCCACAATCCGCTTAGATTCTATATGCTCCTTCACTCTTTGAATTAAGGCGGGAGACGCTTCTCCAGTCCCCTCCCCGGCAATAATCACATCCACCGTTCCCACGCCCCTGGCCAGGTCAATTACCTTTACCGCTCTTACACCTGGGACTTCTTTGGCTGTCTTTTTGTACCAGGCAAGATTTCCATATCCAGCCACATCCGACTCACTCTCCAGGATCCGCTTATAATACTGCTCATCCGTTTCTTTGTCATAGCCTCCGCTGCTGCTTTGTGGAATTGTAGCGCCGGTTAATCCTACATACTTATCCACAAATTTCAGTTTTGTTCCAGCCAAAATTCGCTTTCCGCTCCCCGGCTGGCTTGCCTTTGCATTTACCATAATGCTGCCCCCGTCTGGGATTCTATAATTTCCTGCAATATAAAAAACGATATCCCCATCCACTGGCTGAACACCCACAGCCGGGGATAGCACTGTCCCAGGTACACCTTGTATCAAAAAGGCTGCTTCCTCATAAGTGGCCTGAAGCCTCGCAATCCCGTGCTCTCCCATCCCTAAACGGTCCAAGTCCTCTCCTTTTGCTGTGTCCAGGTGAGAGCGGTCTATCAACCGCCCCGCCTCTATATCATAAAATCTTGCCAGCTCACTTGCTACAGAGGCCAGATTATCATAGGTAAAGCTTCCCTCCATAGTGGAGGCCTCATCCCGGATCCGGCCTGTCATGCGTTCTAAAATCGCTTCAAATGTATTGTTCATCCACTGCCTCCATATCCTCTTCTATTTCCCCATATATCGTGTTTACCGCAAAGCTCATATGCCTTTTCCTTTTATCATCTCTCCAAAAGGAAAAGCGATCTACTCCGGTTATATAAGGATTCACCAGCAAAGCCTCTTCCACCATTCTGGTCAGCTCGCTGTTCATAATCTCTTCATCCTGTGTAAAGCCAAACAAGGTTTCTATCTCACTTCCATACTTCTTTGAATATGCTGTGAAATCATACCGGGGAGTCTTTAAAGCTTTGTAAATCCATACTTTTAAAGCTTCCTCTTTTTCCACAAGGTAATAAGCTCCATTTCTGGTTTTTAGCTCCTGCTTTTCAAAATCAAAGGCCCACTCCTTAAAAACAGGAAGTTCTTTCTTTGCTTTTACTCTAGCCACAGATAAATCCGGAAAAAGATTCATACCTTCACCACCTTTTCCAGAATCACAAAAGCATTGCCCATCCGCTGCACCAGCACAGTATCCCCAGAGTTCAGACTAAAAGTCTCATAAATCTTTTGTAAAGCCTCTTTTAAGGCTGCCTCCTCGGTTACAATTCCAGCTATCATATCTGCCTTTAAGGAAAGCGCCGAATTTACATAAAGGCTAATGCCAATCTCCACCTCCCCCACCCGGATCTGCAGAGGAGATGTACTGATCACTGTGGCCATCTCCATATCTGGGCTGTTTTTGGCAGCTCCCCTATCCTCCATGATTTTTGCCAGTTCTGTGTAGGGATTCACTTTACCACCTCCAAACTAAGATCCATGGTATGCATTCCTTTGCCAAAACTATGAGAATCGCTGGTTACAAGGAATTTTCCAGCAAACCCATTGGTTGTATCCTGCAAAATAATTGCTTTCCCTGCCACAACCAAAAAGCTGCCTATGGCTTCTATACTGGATTCATCTGAAAGGCCTTTCAAAAGCTTCCTTGCCTCTGCCTGGGAATCTTTCCCTTCCTCAGCCTTATACACGCTCTGCAGGATCCCATACTTTAAATCCGCCGGATTCGTGACAACTCCGGTCTTTGCCCCATCTTTATCTGTAATTGCCACCTGGTTCACCATATCCTCTATACTCACCTTATAGGATGCACTCATCAGGTTTGCTGCTCCAGAAATTACAGCGGCCACTTCTACTGCCTTTTTGGCTACTCCAACCTTTTTCCCGGCAGCATAAATGTAGAAATCCTCCCCATAGGCCTCTTGAATCACCTGGTAAATCGTCTTGTCTCCCGTAGAAATAATATCTTTTTCCACAGCTCCAGCTGGCAAGGCATCTGCTTCTATGCCAAACTCCTCTAGGATTTTCCGGGTGATCCCATCTGCCGGGCCCTGATAAACCCCGGCAGCTTTATTTTTCCCTAGATGCCAAAGCACATCTCTGGCAGTTACACTTACATCACTGCCCTCCAAGGTAGAAGATACCATGGTAACCATCCCTATAAATACAGCTTTCCCAGCATCATCAAAGAGATTGATGCTGTCCCCGGCCCGCACTTCCACCAAAGGAATCCCATGACCTTTTTTGTATAGGTAAGTAAAGTCAACGCTGCGGGAGCGCTCTTCCATATCCCCGGCCCACTTTAGGCCAATTAAAAGCTGGGTTATATCCTTTTCATTTACAATCAGTCTCATGGTATCACCAGCTTCATCCCTTCCTTGAGCCTCTTTGGATCCACATTGCCATTGGCAGCAGATATCTTTCTCCACTCATTGCCGCTGCCATAGTACTTTTTTGCAAGACTCCAGAGTGTGGTTTTAGAATTTATGATCTCCACCGCCCCAGAGGCTGGGGCGGTATCTGATGCCCGCTCCAAAAGTTCCGGGGGCTTGCTTGCTCCTGATCCGCTCTCACCCTGCTCCTTTGGGAGAGTCGGAATAGATATTTCTTTATACTCTGTGAACTTTAAAGATATATCTACATCCTTATCCCCTTCCTTTAAAGTGATAGAGGCGCTGTCTAAAAGCATCTTTAAATTCATAGATGGTCTGGAAACAATTACCCGCACCGGGTTATCTGACTTTAGCCAGCGGTCTATCTTTTTCAGGTCTTTGTCTAAAGAGCCTTTTTTCCTAAACCGGGACTTGTTGGACGGTAAAAAAGTAGAGATGTCAAGGCTCTTTAATCCCCGCTTTCCTGGGAAATACACATCTCCCAGGGCATCAATATTTTCTTTGATATTGTCTCTGCTATCACTGATTGTAATAGATTCTGGATTCACAGAAAATTCCAGGGAGCTTCCCCCGTCCCGGATTAAAATTGTTCTCGTCTTCCCCATTACCGATCCACCTTCTTCAGCTCTCTTACAATTTCCCTTGCCACCTTTTGCACATCTGCCTCTTCTCGCACTACTAAGCTGGAAATATTAATAGAAACAGCGTCTCCCCCCAGATTCTTTTGTGTAGAGGAGTTAGACAGCACCTTGCTTCCAGTAGGAAGACTTACCAGTTCTGGCCCATGCTCTCCCACCATGGTATAGCCGCCTTTCCAGTAGCTTGTACCGGTGGCATTGGCTCCAGGCTTACCCCCTCCTTTTCCAGAAATGAATCCGGCTACACCTTTTACAGCGCCGCCAATCAGGCTCACGCCTTTACCAATCGCCTCAAAGATGGGACGGATGATACTCCAAGCCGTCTGTACTACAGCCTTGATAGCCGGAAACACCCGCTCAAAGGCAGAAAGCAGCAAATCTAAAGCGGAAATAATCAGATCAAACACCGGGCCAATGACAGCCCCCATGGTAGTGATTACGCTGCTGACAGCAGGGCCCATAGTTTCCACAATGCTTTGAAAAAGCTGGGAGTGGCTTCCCAGCATGGTAAATACAGCCCCGATCTTTTCCCCAATCATGCTTACCACAGAGGCAATGGCAGGAAACACTGCCTCTACTACGGTGCCAACGCCTTGCAGGATCCCGCTTACTACCGGTGCCATTGTGCTGATTACTTCTTTTGCCTCTGTAATAGCTCCAACAACAATGGGAGCTATAGCAGCAACGATATCCCCTATTTCTGTGATAGCTCCAACGATTACCGGGGTTACACTTTCAAAGGATACTCCCATGCTGGAAGCCGCTCCGGAAAAGATTTCTCCCAGGGAAGCCACCACCGGGCCTACAGCACCAAAAATCTGCCCCATAGTGTCTTCCAAGGCAGGCATGGCATCCATTACCTTCCCCAATGCATCTGCAATCACTGGCAGGGCTTTCTCACCTATGGAAGTAAGCATTACTGTCCCATAGTTTTTGATTTTCCCTGCCATGGCTGCCACAGATCTGGTTTGCTGCTCAAAAGCCCGATCCGCTGCCCCGGCAGCCTTTGTCATGGCATCCGTCTTCATAGCCATATTTTCTGCCTGGCTGCCTGCCAGAGCCAGCACAGCAGTTTTGGCTCTTACTGATGAAAAAAGAGAGGCAAAAGCCACCTCATCTCCACCCACAGCATCCTTTAATTTGACCAGCACCTGCCCCAATCCTTCATGCTCCAGAGCTGCTGCCCCGGATGCATAACCCATCTTTTGCAGCACTGCGCTCATCTCCTCTGACGGCTGTAAAAAGCCATTCAATGTGGCCGACAACTGCGTTGTCACTTCTGCAGTATTTCCAGTAACACCTGTCAGGGTTGACATAGCTCCAAATAATTCCTCCTGGCTTACTTTCATACTGGAGGCAAGCGGGATTACTGATCCCATGCTGGAAGCCAGCTCTGAAAAAGAGGTCTGTCCAAGCTTAACCGTCTCAAAAGCAAGATCCGCTGCTTTGGAAACCGCTTCCGCAGAGGTATCTCCATAACCTTTCGTCACGGCAGAAAGCATCTTTACAGCCTCTGCCGTCTCTGCATTTCCAGCCTTAGCTGCCTTTGCTGCCACTTCCAGCTGCTTGGTAGAGTCTGCACTTTCTCCAAAGGCGGATACCACCTCATACAAGCCTCCAGAAAGGTTGTCAAGGCTTACACCGGTATCTTTGGAAATGGTCTTTAAGCTCTCCCCCATAGACTGCAGCTTACTCTTTACATCTCCTTCTAAGAGAGTGCCAACGTTAGCCATCCCTTTTTCAAAACTTACAGCAGACTTTAAAGCCAATGTTCCTGCTGCCGTGATGGCAGCAAAGCCAGCCGCCCCGGCGGCCAGTCCCAGCTTTGCAACCGCTGCGCTAAAGGCTTTTACTCCTTTAGCGACAAATCTTACAACCTTGCTGTCCTTGATTTTCTTCAAATGAGAAAAGACGCTTTTAATTTTTCCCACCGCATGCTGCACCCTGGCCGTAATATTTACTGCCCGGTCCCGCAGGGGATCCAGCGCTCTGCGTACATTGCGGATATTGCGCATAGCCGCAGAATGTCTGATCCTGATTTCTCTTTCCCGGATCCTCGTTCTGTCTAACTGCACCAGCTGCTGCCGGGCTCTGGCCACATCCCTTTGAAAAGATCTGGACTGTACCGCAGCGCCCCGCAATACCCCTGAAACATTATCTTGAATCCGGATCACTCCGCCAAAAACATCCATCTACTCTCCTCCTCCTACAGCCAAGGAAATGGCTTGTACTATCTCCTGTCTTCTCTTTTCTTCATTTAGCTCTGCCAAGGCCAGGATAAGATTGATTTCTGCATTGTTTAAACGGTCTGCCTCCCATGGCAGGATTCCCCGGTCTAAGAGATATCCATAAACATAGCTCCTTCGGGAGTTTCTCAGGTTTTTTTTAGCTCCTGTACCTCAGAAACGGTTTTCTTTTCTGTCATTCCGGAAAGGGCCAGAACTTCATTGGCAATGGCTGTCCGGTCCGCCGGGCTAAACATGTCGCAAACCTCAACGGGATTCTTTATATCTCCGGCTTCCACCATATACTCTGCCAACCCCTGTAATGTCTTAGAGGCATAGTAGATTGTATATTTGTCAGTCTTGATATTATTATCCGAGTAGTCCAGGCAGTCGCTTAGCTCTTCATCAGAAAGCCCACGGATCTCAATCTCCTCCCCCAGCGCCTCTACGAAAAGCCGCTTGGTCTTCCTTTTCTTTCTTTCCTCAATTTTTGCTTTTGCCTTTTTAGCAAAGGCTTCAAAAGTAATTGCTTCTCCCATTCTTCTTTTCCTCCTTAGTCTTTAATCTCGTCCAGGCAAATCATGTCACTGGGGGTAAAGGTAAAGGGATACTCTGCCTTTACCACAGCTCCCTTCTCATACTCAATGGGAAATTCTGAAAGAGCCACATTCCCGATCTGATAGCGTTCAATCTGGCCGCCAACTGCATCCGGATCCGCCAGTCTTGTCATAATTACGCCCCGGGGATCTTCTCCCTTGATAATTCTTTTTCTAATTTCTTCAAAGGCAGTATATACCCGGCTAATGGAGAGTGTTCCCTCTCCCTTTAGCCCAGTGATTTTGGTATCTACATCCAGCCCAAGCTGTACCTCTTCTCTGTTTGCTGTGATTTTTAAACTGATTTTTGTTCCTACAGCAATCTTTAAGCCATTGAAAAAAATTTCAACATGGGAACCTGAGAGTGTCTGGTTCCCTCTGATTCTTTGCGCCACTTCTTCCCTCCTTTACAGGTAGATGCCCATATCCAAGTCTTCCATGGCATCAATAAACTTAAATCTAGCCCGAATTGCTAATTGACTGCCAGTATTTGCCTTATTGATAGCCAGGTCGCTCATTTCACTGGTATCTATACCATTCTTTTTTAGGTAATCCCGGTTTTTTTGGGTATCCAATGCCACTTCAATGCCTTCATCCTTATCCACCACAATGTCTTCCAAGTCTTTCAAGTAGTTCACCACGGCTCCTACAAAGAGCTGCTTGTTGTCATATGTGTTATTTCGCTTGCCTACATAGCTATCATCAAAGGTGGTTTTTATATCATTACGCACCAGATCCGCAGCCTCAACAACCTTGATTTTCTTAAAGTCCTCCGGCATGGTTTCACTGACTGTAGTCAGTGAAGTTACTCCCCTGCCCACTTTAAACTTATTTCCATCGAAAATGATAATAAATTTTCCGGCATCAATATCTGCATCCGGGGTTTTTGACTGCTCCAAGTCTACAATCTCTGGAAGCACCTTATAAGTGGCGGATTCTTCCAAGCTGATTCCTGCCAAAAGCCCTGCAATCCGAGCCGTATACAGAGCAGAGCTAACTTTTTCCACTGCATCGCTTACAATGGCAGAAATGTTGGTGGTGGTAAAGTTCACCACAGCAGCACTGTCCGCTGCTACGTTGTGGAAAACCGCCTTTCCCTTTTTGTACTTCTTCTTTTTTTCTGTATCAAAAAAAGAAGCCAACGCCTGGGCCTCCGATGCAGAGGCCTGGGGAGCGGCAAACCAATCAAACTCCAGGTTCTCAAAAAGCCGCTTGGATTCCTCTACGTTGATAGCCTCCGCTGCCTTTACAGCCCGCACTGCAATCACCCGGTTCGGCCCTCCAAGAAAGCAAAGACTTAAAGCCTTGTAGTTTTCTGCAGTCCAATCCTCCTTCGTCACATCCGCTAAGGACTGATAGGAGTTGATTACTGTCTCCTTAGTGGTATCTTTTAGCAGCAATACTACTGTTCCCCTGCTGCTGCGGGAAATCAGTGATACGGCTTTTTTCCTGAATTCAATATTTAAGCTAGGTAATCCCATCGTTCCTCCTTACATCTCTAAGGTTTCCAAGGGCTCTCCTGGATTCTCTTCCTGTAATGTATCCATAAAGCGCACCTGAAAGGTGGTATGTAATAAATCATCCGCCACACTGGCATTGACAGAAAATACTTTTAAAAAGCGATTTCCTACTAGAAAACCATCCCCCAGAGCTTTTGCAATCTCCTCAAACATCTCATACATGGCTTCATTATTGCTTTTTCGCTTCTCCATGAAAGTAATATCAAAAAGGATTTCTCTTTCAATTCGAGTGCTGTTTAACTGCAGCTCATGTCCCAAAGGCACCAGCTGTATATGTAAAAGGGGAAAAGCAAGCTCCATCCCATCCATCTGCTCTATATCTTCAGTAAAGATATTTATACCCCCTTTAAGGCCGCTTAAAAGCTTTGTCAAAGCCCGTTTAATCTCATTTAAAGCAATCAACGAAACGCCTCCTTGAGCCTTTCCAGCATCTTCTCCATGTCCCTGTGATAATCCGCCCTTTTATAGTTTGCCAATCCGCTCTCCAGCATATAAGCTCCCTTGGTTTTCCCTGTGCTTTTGCCATTTTTTGACTTTCGTCTGCCGTAATTTACAGCAGCTGCATACTTGGTATTGTTTTTTAGCCAAATTACAACAACATTTCCTTCTTTTCCAACCTCCGTATTCCAGCGCCTTCTTAAAAGCCCCGTTTTAACCGGGGTAATGGCTTTGATATGGGAGAGGGCATGGAGTCCAATTCTTTTCGCCTCCTGCTCAAATATGCTCTGCTGCCAGGCAGTCATCCCCCTGGCCAGCACATCTGCCAGATCCAACAAATCTCTCATCAGGCCACACTTTCTATATAGGCCACCGCCTCTATATGAGAAGGATACGCAAAGCTCCTTCCGGCTCGCAGGGAAAAAACTTCCCCTGCCCCGGTATGAACTACAATCTTATCCTTATCCTTTATGGAGATCCCCGGCATAGCAAAAATCACATACTCTATCTTGGTTTCTCCTCCTATCTCTGTATCCTCCGGCTCTGACTTTGTCTGCATACTAAGGGCACAGGGCACATCTTTATAGATTATCACCGGCTCCATCTTTGCCTCTCCGACTGTATCCTTTACAATCTGGAAGCGGCTAATGGTCATTTTGTCATAGTAGGTGCTAAGAAGGATTCTCGCCTCATCCATCTGTTTTCTCCTCCAGGTCCTTCCCCTTCTCCAGCTCTTTCTTTTCAGCTGCAGATTCTTTTTTTTCGGCAACCTTATAGCGAAAGAGATAGGATAATCTCTCACTTTCTGTCATTACTCTACCCTCACCTTCTTATACTTGCTAAAGGCCCGCAGCATCTTCTCTGTAAAGTCGCCAGCGTCTATTGCCGTATAGCTGATGGAGGTATCCCCCCTTGTAATCTGAGATACATTTCCAGCAGCCTGGGCCTGATAGGCCCTGATTACCAGCTCTCTGACTGCAAAATCCAAGGCAGGAGGGAAGTCCTTGCGGTTTAGATAGCTGGTGATGGCAGCCTTGGCATCCTCAACCATAATTTTAAGGATCCCGTCCTTTGTATCGTCCGGGATCCCCAAAAGAAGCTTTATACTCTCTATCATGCAGCCACACTGATCCGGATAGCCTTAAGGTTAGATTCCTTGATCCACAAATCATGGTACTTTCTATATCCGATAAACCAGGCATCCGCCTTCTGATAAGTATCAGGGTCAATAATTTTGGGCTTATCCTGCTTGCAGACTGCAATGGCAGCCTTTTCCGGGAGGATGATATAGTTGATCTGCTTTGCCGTAGACTTCTTTTCAAAGCCGTGCTTTGGCGTAGGACTTTCCGTCCCCTTAAAGAAATCATACTCTGTCTGCATCCTGGCGGAGGGCACGCCAATAATCGGACAATCATCAATCGCTCTGATTTTTGTGGTGATCTCCCCCTTGGTAAAATCTACCTGGGACAGGGTCTTTGTAAAAGCATCATTGTTGTTTAAAAGCCCCCGCATTTTCCCGGTCATAACAATGACCAGGTTTGCGCTTTCTCCGATTTCATCCCGGACTGCCGCAATATCATCCACAATGGACTTATAAATCGTCTTTTCTGTCAAGGCGGCTGCCTCTGTTCTGACATTTGCTGCCACTGCTGCCTTCACCAGTGCATGAATCTTAGAGTACCGATAGGCATCCACCTCCGGAACTACCTGAGTTCTTTGAAATTCTCCCAAAACTGCAGAAGCCGATGCCAAAAAGTTCGTCTCCTCCACGTCCATGGCATCCAGCACAAAGCTCTCAGATCTATCCATCTTCAGCTCTACCGTCTGATACTTCATGGATACGCCGCCGGCAGGATAGCCATCCGTCCGGGAGTAATCCTTTAATCCATCCATTACGATGGAAGGGATTTTGATTTCACTTCCTCCCTCATAGATTACTTCCCCGGCATTTTTCTCCATAAAGCCGCTGGTAAGCTCCTCCACCATCAACTGATCTAACTTATTCTGAAATACTTTTCTTGCTTCACTTACATTTAACGCCATTGTTTTCTCCTTTTTATCCTCTCAGTCCGGCCTCAATGATCTGCTCCATGGTGGCCGTCCCGGTGTCCACATTGCCCTTATCCCCGCTGGGACTGGTTCCTTTCATTGCTTCTGTCAGCTTCTTTTCGGACATGGAAGCAATAATTTTTGCCAAAGCTTCAATACTCCCTTTCGTTTCATCAATATTTCCCTTTACCACAAAAGGCAGCAGCTCCTCTGGAAGGTCGCGCTCCTGCAACAGCTTTTTTGCATCTGCCTCCAATACCTTTTGGTTTAGCTCTGCTTCCCTCCTTGCCACCTCCAGTTCCCTGGCCTCCAGTGTGGAGGCAGTCTTGGATGCTTCACTTTCCTCCTTTGGTACGGTCTCCTCATTACTGGATTCTTCCGGCTTAATTTCCGCAGTCTCCGGCTCTTTATCCTCCGGATCCGCTCCAGCCTTTGTTTCCGCACCTTCTCCAGTTTCATCTGCCTTTTCCTCCGCATCTGTTTTTTCCAGATTTTTCTTTAGATTATCGGCCAGCTGTGCGGCTGCTTCCTCCACGTTCACCTCTCCATGGGCCTTGGTCTCCAGCTCATCCTGGATGCCATCTGGATTCTTTTCCTTCTTCTTATCCATAATTCCTTCCATCAAAAAAAGATCCCATAAGGATCCTGGTTTATAGTTCTATTAAAAAAAGACTGCCGGGGGCAATCTTTCTTTAGCTAAGATTATTATAGTAAACTCTGTCATACATGGCCTGGTATTTTCTTCCAGTGTCATTTAATAAATCATATGTACCTGGATCATCAAAGCCATGTTCCATCACAATATCATCAATGAAAGATAGCACAGAGGTTATGTTATCTTCATCAACCTTCACATCCATCTTATCTGCATACCGTCTTATAGCAAGCCTGTCATCATCACTAATGTTTAACATTTATTTTTCCTTCCTTGCACTTGGATTTACCTGTACTAAATTCCCTGTTGATGGATTCACAGTTACTTCTATCTGCCCCTTCCAGTACGTTTTTCCAACAAGAATTCCATCTTTCATTCTTTGTTTGACTACCGTACCCTCTTCCAATACTTCCCTAAGGGCATTCACGGGAACCCCTGTTCTTTTTCCCTTCTTGCTCTCGCCAGACGCTACTTGGCCGATTACTCTATCCACCATATGGGCCGAAAAACTTTTAATCTCCGTTCCATCTGAAGTTTTTACACCTACTAAGTTAGATAATTCTCCAGCAACCTCTTTATAAACATCCATACCTACAAGAGCAGATATATCTCCCTTCTCAACTGCTCTTTTGTAACCGTTTAAAAGCCGGAATTCCTCTGTATCATTATATTTCATCTGCTGATACTTAGCAAGGGAGGGAGTATTTACTTTCCCAACAGATTCCTGTATCTTTTCAAGTTCTTTTTTATCTCTGGCCTTATTTTTCTCTTTTTTGTTCTCAAACTGCATCCTTCCCTGTTCATCTTGGCTAAGCCCCTCATACCACTCCTTATAGGTTAACTTTCCATCTACCTTATAATTCTTTCCATCCGCTCCCCTGGCTATCCTTTGGAGCAGCTTGGTATCTGCCACTGTGGTACTGCGGCAATTTGGATGCATTGGCGGATAATTTACTCCCATCTGGGCTTCTTCCAGTGAAAAGCTTTTCCCATCCAGTTCCTGGCAAATTTCAGAAGTCCGGCGGTCCAGGGTGGCCATATAGATATAGCGCTCAATATTACATTCCCTATAGGCATTCATAGTGGATTCTTCATGGATGCGGGCCGTTTCTGTCCTTACCAGCCTTCTGGCATGCCGCTCCGCCACGCCTAC
>CALISX010000542.1 GCA_938041725.1 uncultured Lachnoanaerobaculum sp. | reverse complement strand
GTTTTCCGTCTGCTTCTTTACAGACGGGTCCGCATCTTTTATGGGATGCTGCCGGCCATGGTCGCCTCCTCTGTTATTTTTGGTATTTACCATGGAAACATTACCCAGGGGATCTATGCCACCCTTTTGGGGCTTTTTTTGAGCTATGTGTTTGAAAAAACCCGCAAAAGCTTTATTCCCATACTGGTGCACATGTCTGCCAACATCGTTGTGACCCTCCTGTCCTGGGTAACAGAACCCATGAACGGAGATATTACAGAGGTGAATTTCCAAAATGTTTTATTCGGGGCGGGGGTTTTGCTGTTTTTAATCACCTGCTTGGTATTTACAGTGATTTCTGTTATGTATTTCATAAGAAAGAGAGCAGTTGAAGAATGAAGATTTTAAGTATTGCGGTGCCCTGCTACAATTCGGCCAAGTATATGGATAAATGCATCAAATCCCTTCTGGCGGGGGGAGAGGATGTGGAGATTCTGATTGTGAACGACGGATCCACCGATGAAACCAGGGATAAGGCGGATGCCTATGAAAAACGCTATCCCGGGGTGTGCCGGGCTGTGCACCAGATAAACGGAGGGCATGGGGATGCAGTAATGACCGGGCTCAAGGCAGCCACCGGGGTGTTTTTTAAGGTGGTGGATTCCGATGATTATCTGGATCGAAAATCCTTTCTCCGGGTTTTGGAAAAGCTTCGGGGCTTTGTATCCAGGGGAGAAAGTCTGGATATGATGATCTGCAATTTTATCTACGATAAGGAAGGGGCCAGGCGAAAAAAAATCATGCATTACAAGAAGGTGCTGCCGGTGGATCAGGTATTTTCCTGGGATGAGATTGGCCATTTTCTGCCGGGAAGCTATATTTTAATGCATTCTGTGATGTACCGCCGTCAGCTGCTTTTGGAATCCGGATTGAATCTGCCAAAGCATACCTTTTATGTGGATAATATTTTTGTTTACCAGCCCCTGCCAAAGGTGAAAACAATTTATTATATGGATGAAAATCTCTATCGTTATTACATTGGAAGGGAGGACCAGTCTGTGAACGAATCTGTGATGATCGGGCGGATTAATCAGCAGTATAAGGTCACCCGGTTAATGCTGGAATATTATGATTTGTACAAAATCCGAAGTAAGAAGCTGAGAAACTATATGCTGCGGTATTTGGAAATTATGATGGTGATCTGCTCCATCCTTGCCATTAAATCCGGGGAGGAGGAGAATCTGCAAAAGAAAGAGGTGCTGTGGCAGGAGGTAAAAGCCAAGTATCCCAGACTGTACCGCAGGCTACGTTTTGGCTTTTTGGGCCAGAGCATGAACCTTCCTGGAAAGCTGGGGCAAAAGATTTCTATGGCAGGGTATAAGCTGGCACAGAAGCTGTATGGGTTTAATTAAGGGGGAAGGGGCTTTGGAATTCCTCCCATCCTGCCGCAGCTCCGGGGCAAAGACTTCGTGAGATTCTCTACAGCCTGCGTAACTCGCTTGCTTGCTCGGTCATTTCATTCCCGGCAAGCGGCGCTCAAACAGGTACTCGGCTGTAGGAATCTCTACTTGTCTTTTTCCGGAGCTAAGCGCTGAATGGATGGTAGGGATTGACAAAGCCCCGTGCCAGTGTTTTCCGAGCATGGAGGTGCTGACTGCAATGGGGCGATATAAAAGACTGCCTGGTGCCAGTGCTCCCGGGTGTGAGCCTTCACCTTCCCATATGGGAAGGTGAAACGCTTTTGCCATAGGGCTTTATTTTTTTGCAGTTAAAAGAAAGATTTCGAAAGGTTCACCTTCTTTTATGCCCTTTTCTATGATCTCATAGCTTTCAATTTCCCACCCGGTTTGGGTGAAATACCGGGAGATTTCCTCTTTGGAAAAACCGTGATGTCCGGTAAAGCCTGGAACCCCTTTGTGAAAAGAGGGGGGGATGGGGCATAAATCCATCAGGAAAAAACGGGCATGGGGACGGGCCAGGCCGTGGAGCATGGACAGCTCTCCGGGAATATCCTGGATATGGTGAAAGGCTTTGTGGCTGTAGAGAATGTCGTAGGATTCAGGGCGGTTTTTCAGCCATGTTTCATCATAAAAGAAGACATTGGAGACAGAAGCCTGTTCTTTTTTTGTCATGGCCTCCTCCCGCATACCCAAAGAGGTGTCGATCCCGTCGATGCTATGCAGGTATGGGGAGAAAAGCAGGGCCAAGGTTCCGTCTCCAGAGCCGATTTCCAAGGCTTTTTTGGAAGAGGCATTGGGAATTTTTTCTAACAGCAGGGAGGCGATCTCCTGGAGCTTTTTGATACGGTGGGGGGTGGACCAGGTTTTGGCTGCCTGGTCAAAAAACATGGTATCCATATTTGTGGTCCTTTCTGAAGTCTGTCGGCTCCCGAGCCATGCCATTGGCGGAACGCTTACAGCTACCCGGGGTCTGTCTATTGTACCATCCCTGTCTTCCTTTGCAAATAACCCACCATGCCGGCGCACCATAGATATAAGTCCACGCAGCACTTCGCTGCAGAGTCCCAGGGCGGCAGACCAGCCGGTGCCGGTCCCCAGGTATAAGCCTACTTTTCAAGACAATCTGGTTCAAGTAAAAAATCATAAATGTTTATGGTTAGGATGCCGTATTCATCATAATGTGGTTGAACAATGTCTTTCGTTATAATGATTTTTTTGAAAGAGTCATCAATCTTTCTAAAGGGTCTGATCTCTTGGAGCCGCTTTTCTTCATCAGGCAGAGAATATGCAGACTGAACATAATATCTGGCAGAACCCAGGTTACAAATAAAGTCCACCTCCAGTTGTCTGCGGGTTGCTTTGCCCTCAGCGCCTTTTTCTGTGACAGGAATCACACCCACGTCCACACTGTAACCTCTCATGCGAAGCTCATTATAAATCACATTCTCCATAGAGTGGGTCTGCTCAAACTGGCGGAAATTAATCCTTGCATTGCGGAGCCCCAAATCGGAGAAGTAATATTTTTTCGGAGTTTCAATATAGGCCTTTCCCTTGATGTCATATCGCTGTGCTGATTCAATCAGGAAGGAATCCTCAAAATATTCCAAATATTTACGAATGGTGTTGGCAGTAATCTTTGATTTTTTGATCGTTTTGAAGGTATTATGCAATTTCTCAGGATTGGTTAAGGAACCAATGGCAGAGGAGAGGATGTTCAGTAAATCTTCCAGTTCTCCGATATTCTTTACCCGGTTGTACCTGGTAATATCTCGGATATAAATTTCATTGAACAGATTCTGCAATGCTGCAGCCTTATCCTTTGCACTGGCACGGAGAACTACCAGCGGAATACCGCCATAAAGCATATATTCTGACAATCCCATATATTTATCCTCCTGATAAACAGACATAAATTCTGCGAAGCTCAGAGGATACATGTGAATCTCATCTCCACGTCCGGCAAACTCGGTGGCAATGTCCTTGGACAGGAGCCTTGCATTGCTTCCTGTTACAAATACATCCATGTTCTCTTTGCGAAGATATCCATTCAGAACAGCTTCAAAACAATCCAGCATTTGTATTTCATCCAAAAGCAGATAATACATGCCATCCTTGGTGACTTTAGAATGGATATAGGATATGAACTTTTCTGGGTCAGCACCACGTTTTTCCTTCTCAATTTGAATCAGATTCTCACCCATTAAATAAAGATCATCTGCGGAATCAAAAGCAAAGCGGATAATATGGTCTGCTTCAACACCAGAATCCAACAAATGATGATAGAAAAGATTATTTAGCAAATAGGACTTGCCGCATCTGCGAATGCCCGTAATCACCTTGATCAAACCATTGTTCTTTCTTCTTATCATTTTTTGTAGATAAAAATCCCTGTGAATTTCCATGAAATTACCTCCATACAAATGATTTATGCAAGCTTTAACAGTTTTCCTTTCTATCATACCTATAAGATTACCCTAAAGCAAGATGACATTTGAAAAGTCCCTTGACAAGTTCTGTTTTTTTTTGTAATATAACAGAGCGTCAAGCGCATGGGGTCTTAGCTCAGCTGGGAGAGCATCTGCCTTACAAGCAGAGGGTCATAGGTTCGAGC
>CALISX010000541.1 GCA_938041725.1 uncultured Lachnoanaerobaculum sp. | reverse complement strand
GAATATCTGTTAGCGGCACGCAAGCTGCGCCAGCAGCGAAGTGACGCGCAGACTTATGCAAAATGCATGTGTGCATCAAACCAGAGTAGAGCCCCAGCCGATAGCCCGGATTGCGAATATCTGTTATTTAGATGCGGTAACCTCCGGCACGGAATTTCCTGTATAAAGCTGGTAGTACCTGCCCTTTTGCTCCAAAAGACTGTCATGGCTGCCCCGCTCAATGATACGCCCCTGCTCCAGCACCATAATTACATCAGAATTTTTGATGGTGGAAAGCCGGTGGGCAATGACAAAGGTGGTTCTTCCCAGCATCAAAGAGTCCATACCCGCCTGCACCAGCTGTTCTGTTCTGGTATCAATAGAGGAGGTGGCCTCATCCAAAATCAAAACCGGAGGATCTGCCACAGCAGCCCGGGCAATGGAAAGGAGCTGGCGCTGTCCCTGGGAAAGACTGCCTCCATTTCCCTTTAAAACCGTGTCATAGCCATTGGGAAGACGCTCAATAAAGGCATCTGCATTGGCCAGTCTGGCTGCTTCCCTGCATTCCTCATCTGTGGCATCCGGCCTGCCGTAGCGGATATTTTCCATCACAGTACCGGTGAAAAGATTGGTTTCCTGGAGCACAACCCCCAGGGATCTTCTCAAATCTCCCTTTTTGATTTTTTCAATATTGATGCCGTCGTAACGGATTTTTCCGGAAGGAATATCATAAAACCGGTTAATGAGATTGGTAATGGTGGTTTTGCCTGCTCCGGTGGATCCTACAAAGGCCAGTTTCTGCCCCTTGTGGGCATAAAGATTAATGTCATGGAGCACCAGCTTATCCGGCACATAGCCAAAGTCCACATCTTCAAATACGATATTTCCCTCCAGGGGGGTATAGGTGGTGGTTTGGTCCTTTTCATGGAAATGCTTCCAGGCCCAAAGACCGGTGCGCTCAGAGGTTTCTGTAATTTCCCCCTTTTCATCTTTTTCCACATTTACCAAAGTCACATAGCCTGCATCCTCTTCCTGCACCTCATCCATCAAAGCAAACACCCTTTGGCTTCCTGCTGCAGCCATTACCACTGCGTTCAGCTGCTGACTGACGGTGATAAAGGGCTGGTTAAAGGTTTTGACCAAGGACAAAAAGGCCACAATGGTTCCCACCGTAACCCCCAGAACCTGATTTACCGCCATGGCTCCCCCGGCCACTGCCACAACCACATAGCTTAAATTGGAGATCTGTACCACAATGGGCATTAAAATATTGGCATAGCCATTGGCTTTTTTGGCGGAACCATACAATTCCTCATTGATCTTTACAAAGCCCTCTACCGTTTTTTCTTCATGATTAAAGACTTTGATTACCTTTTGACCGCTCATCATTTCTTCAATATAGCCATTCACCTCTCCCAGACTTTTTTGCTGCATCCCAAAGTATTTTCCTGAAAGACCTGCGGCCCGCCCGGAAATATTCACGCTGACAAGAACCATGGCCACAGCAATGACCGTTAATACAGGGCTTAGCAAAAGCATGGTAATAAATACACTGGTTAAGGTAATGAATGCGTTAATCAGCTGGGGAAAAGAAACACAGATAAACTGCCGTAAAGTGTCTGTATCATTGGTGTATACAGACATGATATCTCCATGGGGATGGGAGTCAAAATACCGGATAGGGAGCCGTTCCATATGGGCAAACAGATCCATTCGTATATCCCGCATGGTGCCCTGCCCCACATTTACCATCAGCCGATTATAAAGATAGGCCAAGGTACTGCTGATGGCAAAGATAACAATCAACTGCATCAGGGCTGCAGCCAAGGGAGCAAAATCCGGCTGGGCCTGGGTGGTAAGGGGCAGTATATAGCGGTCTACCAGTTCCCGTAAAAAAGCATTTCCCCGCACTGTCCCTATGGCAGAGCCTAGAATTCCCACAAAAACCAAACCCATGTGCAGGGGATAGTTTTTAAACATCATTTTCAAAACCCGGTTCATGGCAGGGCTTGCCACCACCTGCAGGGTTTGGCTGATGCCCCCCTTTTCTCTGTTTACAACATCCTTTGCCATTATGCACCTACCTTGTCAAAATCAGCATTTCCCTCTGCCTGGGCCTCTGCCACTGCAGCATAAATCTCATTGGTTTTTAAAAGCTCCTCATGGATACCAAATCCATTTACCTCTCCCCGGTCCATCACCACAATCCGGTCTGCATCCTTAATGGAGGAAATTCTTTGGGAAATAATAATCTTTGTGGTTCCCGGCAGATCCTCCCGAAATGCCCTTCGGATTTTGGCGTCTGTGGCAGTGTCTACAGCAGAGGTAGAATCATCCAAAATCAAGATTTTCGGGTTTTTTAAAAGGGCTCTGGCAATACACAATCTTTGCTTTTGCCCTCCGGATAAATTGGCCCCTCCCCGTTCAACCCAGGTTTCATAGCCCTTTGGCATTTTTTCAATAAACTCATCGGCACAGGCAAGCTGACAGGCCCTCTGGCACTCCTCCAGGGTAGCATGTTCATTGCCCCAGCGAAGATTATCTAAAATTGTACCGGAAAACAACTCATTTTTTTGCAAAACCACGCTGACGCTGTCCCGAAGGGTTTTTAAATCATAGTCCTTTACATTGATCCCCCCCACCAGAACAGCCCCGGAGGAAACATCATACAGCCTGCTGATGAGATTGATGAGAGAGGTTTTGGAGCTTCCCGTTCCTCCGATAATACCGATGGTTTCCCCTGGCTTAAAATGCAGATTGATCCCGCATAAAACCGGTTTTCCCTTGCCCTGCTTATAGGAAAAGCTTACATCCTGAAAGTCCACACTGCCCTGGGCCACCGTCATAACAGGATTTTCAGGGGAGATGATATCCGGCTGTTCTGCCAATACCCCGTAAATCCTTTCTGCACTGGACTGGGCCATGATAATCATAACAAACACAAAGGAAAGCACCGTAAGGGAAATCAGAATGCTCATGACATAGGAAAACAAAGAAGTCAGTTCTCCTGTGGTAAGCTCCTTTGCCACAATCATACGGGCCCCAAACCAGCTCAGGGCGGTGATGCATCCATAGGCCGTTAAAAGCATCACCGGGTTAGTAACAACCACACTGGATTCCGCCCTTACAAAAAGCCGGTAGATTTTATCTATGGCCCGATGGAATTTTCCGATCTCCTGCCCTTCCTGGACATAGGATTTTACCACCCGGATGCCGCTGATATTTTCCTGCACGCTGGCATTTAATTCATCATATTTTTCAATCAGCATTTCCTTCACTTTTTCCGCCTGCGCAAGTGCCAAAATGCTCCCTCTCGTTCCAATAATTATTTTATTTGATTTCATC
>CALISX010000540.1 GCA_938041725.1 uncultured Lachnoanaerobaculum sp. | reverse complement strand
GAAAGCCCCAATGAGATTCATATTAAAAATATGAGTATCAACAAGGACAACCACAAGGTGGTGATCGACGGAGAGGATGTGAAGCTGACCCCCATTGAATTTGACATTCTGTATCTTTTATCCAGCAATGCAGGAAAGGTTTTTTCCACGGATGAGATTTTTGAAAAGGTATGGAACGAAAAAGTATATGAGGCCAACAATACCGTGATGGTGCATATCCGCCGTCTTCGGGGCAAGATGAAGGAGGATGAGCGGGAAAACAAGATCATTACTACAGTTTGGGGAGTAGGCTATAAGATTGAAAAGTAATCCGGAAAAGAGATTTCAAACCAAGGTGATGGTGAACATCCTTTACAGTCTGGTGTTGTCCATTGTTCTGGAAACCTTGATTATTGGAAATCTCAGTTTTTTTACAAAGTTTGGCATTATTCAGCAAGCCGGGAGGGGCAGTGTTTCCCAGGGACCGGATGTGGTTTTGATTTTGATTTTGGTGGTTCTGGGTATTGGGATATTTACCTTTTTTTTCTGGCTTTTGCAAAGGCGCTCCTTTCAGTACATTGAGGAAATCCTCCAGGCCATACGGGCTATCTCCGCCGGAGATTTTAATGAAGAGGTGGACGTACAGGGAGACAATGAATTTTCAGAGATGGCTTCCCAGCTCAATAAAATGACCAGGGACATTCGGATTCTTATGGAGAAGGAACGAAGCGCAGAGCAGTCTAAAAACGAGCTGATCACCAACATTGCCCATGATCTGCGCACTCCCCTTACCTCCATCATAGGGTATTTGGATCTGATTAAAAACAAACCTCTGGGAGAAGAGCAAAAACAGGAGTACATACGGGTGGTATACCAAAAATCCAAGAAGCTGGAAAAGCTGATTGAGGATCTGTTTGGCTTTACAAAAACCGGGTCCGGCAAACTGGCCATGCATGTGGAGAAGGTAGACATTGTAAAGCTTCTAAGCCAGCTGATGGATGAGTTCTATCCCACATTTGCTAAAAACGGCATTGCCTTTGATTTGAACACCAATGTAAACACCCTGGAAATCAATGGAGACGGTTCACTTCTTGCCAGGCTGTTTGACAATCTTATTAATAACGCCATTAAATATGGTGCTGAGGGAAAAAAGATTGATGTGCGGATCAGTCGTCAACAGGGGGATGTGTCTGTTTCCGTGGTGAATTACGGCAAGGTGATCCCCCAGGAGGAGCTTCCCTATATTTTTGAAAAGTTCTACAGGGTGGAGCAGTCCAGATCCTCCAATACAGGAGGAACGGGGTTGGGGCTGGCCATTGCTAAAAACATTACCCAGCTGCATCATGGCACCATTCAAGTAAAAAGTGACCTGGGGGGAACGGCCTTCATTGTCACCCTTCCTGTGAATTTGGATATTGAAAGGGAAAATTTTACAGATGTTTAAGACATGGCGTTTTTGTATTCTATTGTCTTTCTTCTTGTTACTGCCCCAAAGGGTATATGCATCCGCTTTAGGCTCCGGTCTGGAGCTGGCCGTCAGTTATGGATATGATAATTTAGCAAAGGGAGGTAGTTACCTCCCTATTCATGTTGAGTATCAAAATGGCGGAGAGGACTTTTCCGGGAAGGTCCGCTTTTTGGTAAAGGAAGCAGACAGCCTGGTTTATTCCTACAGCTATCCCGTTGCAGTTCCGGGAGGAGGCATTCAAAGATCCGATTACTATATTAAAATCAGCAGCTTTGTTAAAAAAATTCATATCCAGGTTCTGGATTCCCATGGGGTGGTGAAGAACCTTTATGAGATGGAGCTGAACTCTCTGGCAGATGCCTCTCGGGTGATGGTGGGCATTTTAAGCGATACACCGGAAAAGCTGCGGTATTTTAACAATGCGGAAATCCGTTACGGACTCTTGTCTTTAGAAACAGTGGAATTGACTGCAGAGAATTTCCCTGCTGGTTTTGCAGGCTTGGAGCAGCTGGATATTATTATTATAAGCAATTACAGGATCAGGGACCTTTCTACAGACCAGTCCCGGGCTTTGATGGACTGGGTGAAAGAAGGGGGCGTAATGCTTTTGGGGACAGGAAAGCGGGCTGACGATACCATTGGCCGCTACGCTCCCGAGCTTTTAGAGGATATGTATGAATCTCCCAAAGAGGCGGAGATTGATCTGGGCCTGGGGGGAGGGGAGGAAC
>CALISX010000539.1 GCA_938041725.1 uncultured Lachnoanaerobaculum sp. | reverse complement strand
AGATGGAATTTACTTTTACAAAGTGGAACTTACTTTTACAAGTGACCTTTACATTGTTTTAAAGAAAGGGTGTTTATGAAGCAGAATCTATTTAAAGTATGTTTTTTTTCTCTTGCCTTTTTGTTTATTTTGTGCTTTTCAAGCTTTGCCAGTCCTAAGACAAATCCGCTGGATTTAGTGGAAGGGGAGATCGTTCGTATTGATATCCCCAATGCAGACGGAACCTATACCACTCTAACAGGAGAAGAAGCAAAGCGTCACTATATTGAAGCCTATAATTGGTATCTCACTGCTCAGGGCAACCAAGTACAGCAAGGAGAGCATACTTCAAATATCGTAGTACCTGTGGCACCGGAGGACAAGCCATCTTTGCTCGGGATGTTTTCCTATAAGTACAGATACATTGAAAACAGGCATATCGCAGAAGTCAAGAGATTTGACCAGGCAAAGTATGTAACAAACCGCCTGAGAAATGATACCTCTATCAACCAAAGATATACTTTAACGATGTATGTTAGTCAATCCTGGGATATTAACTCAGAGGTAACAGGAAAATACAAGGAGGCAGTGACTCTTAAGCTGGGAGGCCGATGGGGAAAGTCCTACTCTATCAGTGAGACTCTTTGGGCTGATATTCCTCCCCATAAAACCGTGCAAGTTAAATTTATTCCCATTATGGAAATGTCTCAAGGAGTTGCAGAACGGTATTATGTTACTCGTGGCCCCTGGAAACGAACGGTTGTTGACAGACGTGTCAATGTTACCACATATAATCCAATCTATCGTATGTGCCAGGTTGGAAAAAACAAAGTAAAGGCAGTGTACGGAGAGTATATTTGGATTCAGCAATAAGCACGGGAAGCAGGCTGCGGCTGGATTTGCGGGCTTGAAACCCCCATTTGCAGCGCAGTGACCTACAGACTTATCGTATGGTGGTGCCGATCCGTCGGCATGGGAGTTTACTTCATCAGTGAGCCCCTTTGGACTGACATTCCTCCAACGCACAAGAGGGCATTGACTGCAATGCCCTCTTTTGTAGATAAAATTATACCAGTTCCATCAGAACTTCCATGGCTGCGTCGCCCTTACGAAGCCCAATCTTTACAATGCGGGTATATCCGCCCTGGCCCTTGCGCTCTGCGTACTTGGGACCATACTCCTCAAAGATCTTCTTAGCCAGATCCACCTTCTTGGTGTTTCTCTTGCGTCCGGCCTTGGCAGCAGGCACCAAAGTGGGCTCATACACCACCGCATTGATGCGGGATCTGGCATGCAGACGGGAAGGCCTGTCTTTTTGAATCTCCTTCTCCACCTCATCGTAAACGGTAACCTTCTTACCATCCACTACTTCCTTCACTCTCTTGCCATTGGCATCCTTACGGGCAGCCTTTACTGTCACCTTTACCGTATCAAAGTTGTCCTTTTCCTTAACTCCCAAAGCAATCAAAGGCTCCACCACCTTGCGGACCTCCTTGGCCCTGGCTTCAGTGGTAATGATCTTGCCATGCTGCAGCAAAGCAGTAACCTGACTTCTTAACAATGCCTTTCTCTGACTGGATGTCCTTGAGAGTTTTCTGTATTTTGCCATTTTAAATTTCAACCTCCATGGGAGTGCATATACATGCTACATCGGTCTTACTGTATATGCCAACTATGCTTCTTCACTTTCCTTAAGATGAAGTCCCAGCTCCTGTAATTTCTGCAGCACCTCCTCCAGGGACTTTCTCCCCAGATTCCTTACCTTCATCATATCCTCCGACGTCCGGTTGGTTAACTCTGAAACCGTATTAATACCGGCCCGCTTTAAACAGTTATAGGAACGAACGGACAGCTCCAGTTCATCAATATTCATCTCAAGGACTTTCTCCTTGTCGTCTTCTTCCTTTTCGATCATCACATCCACAGTCTTGGCACTGTCGGAAAGATCAATGAAAGAGATCAGAT
>CALISX010000538.1 GCA_938041725.1 uncultured Lachnoanaerobaculum sp. | reverse complement strand
AACAACACAGAGGACGGAAAAAAATACGATCAGAAGGATTTCGAACATGGTCAGCCCTCCCCCGCAAATGGCTATGGAAAGATCATTAACATCGGATCGGTGCGGGGTATCCGGGCTGTGGCAAATGGCGGTATGGGAAATGTTCCCTACAATACCACCAAGGGAGCTGTGGAGATGCTTACCAAGGCCTTTGCCGCAGATTTAAGACCCAATATTCAGGTGAACTGCATCGGCCCCACCATTACCTACACCCCCATGATGGTGGGCATTCTGCCTCCCGACGAAAATGTGCGGAACGGCATTGCAGGCGCCCTTCCTGCCCAGAGAATCGGTTATGAATCCGATGTGGTGGGCCCGGCTATTTTCTTAGCCAGCGCCGCATCCGACATGATTACTGCCACTTCCATCTACCCCGACGGAGGACTGGTAGCCACATCATAAACGCCATATTGCCCGGCAATCCGGTAGTACCGGTATTACCGGGCCTTTTTCAGAACAGAGGAAAAACTATGAATTGGAAAGAAATCTATCAAAGCAGAACCATGTCTGCCCAGGCAGCTTTACAAAAAGTGCCGGCAAACTGCCGTATGTTTTTGGGTCAATCCATGGGAGAGCCTCAGTACCTGGTAAATACCATGTGCGACCATAAGGAATGGTTCACCAATGTGGAGATTACCCACATGGGTTCCAGAGGCCCCCACCGCTACTGCAATGAGCCGGGAATGGAGGGACATTTCAGACATAACTCCCTGTTTGTCAGCGAAGCCAGCAGACAGGCCATTGCAGAGGGCCGGGCAGATTTTACCCCCACCTTTTTTTCAGAGATTCCAAAACTGATCCGTTCCGGCCGGCTAAAAGCGGATGTACTCCTGGTGCAGGTGGCTCCCCCGGATGAAGAGGGCAATGTCAGCCTGGGACTGGCGGTGGACTACACCAAGGCCGCCCTGGAAAACGCCGATCTGGTCATTGCCCAGGTCAATGACCAGTATCCCTTTACCTATGGCGGGGCTTTGGTTCCGGTGGAAAAGATCCACTGCTTTGTGGAACACTCCGAGCCGGTGTTGGAGCTTCCCACCAAGCCCTTTACAGAAGTGGAGCGAGAGATCGGACGCCACTGCGCCAGCTTAATTGAAGACGGAGATACCTTGCAGCTGGGCATCGGCTCCATTCCCGATGCAGTCTGTTCCTTCCTGCAGGAAAAAAAGGGACTGGGCATCCATACAGAGCTGATGTGCGACGGGGTCATGAAGCTGATGAAAGCAGGCATCGTTACCAATGAAAACAAAGTACTGGACAAGGGCTTTATCACCAGCGCCTTTGCCATGGGCACCAGGGAATTCTATGATTTTATTGATCAC
This sequence comes from uncultured Lachnoanaerobaculum sp., assembly GCA_938041725.1. Taxonomy (GTDB): domain Bacteria; phylum Bacillota; class Clostridia; order Lachnospirales; family Lachnospiraceae; genus Lachnoanaerobaculum. The sequence continues at coordinate 13,864 of CALISX010000538.1, read as the reverse complement.
AATGAAAAAATAAAAATGATGCCTGTGGACTATACCAACAATGTGGTCAATATTGCCATGCAGGATCATTTCGTCAGCATTAACTCTGCTGTGGAAGTGGATTTAATGGGGCAGGTCTGCTCTGAATCCGTAGGACTTAGGCAGATCAGTGCCGTAGGAGGCCAGGTTGACTTTGTCCGGGGCTCAATGATGGCAGCCCATGGCAAGTCCATTATTGCCATCCCCTCCAGAGCCGGAAAGGCCAACCGCTCTAAAATCGTGGCCACCCTGACCCCCGGAGCCACCGTTACCACCACCAAAAACGATGTGGACTATGTGGTAACAGAATACGGCATTGCCCATCTTCGGGGTCTGACCCAAAGGGCCAGAGCGAGGGCCTTGATTGCCATTGCCCACCCCGATGCCAGGGAAGAATTAGAAAAATTTTACCACCAACAATATCCCAATAATTCTTTGTAATTGATGGTATATTTAGTATGTTTTATACATAGTGTGTTAAATCTATGTTGTATTTGTTAAAATTCACCCCTTCAACTTTTATACAAAGTAACAGTGTAAATTCACAGGCAATATGGTATACTAGAAGAGGTCATTCAGAGAAAGGAAATTTTCATGGCAGGTTATAAAATAACAAAAAAAGATGGATACTATTCCTATGAGGCTCCGGGACATATGGAGTGCAAGCTTACAAGACTGCATGATCCCCAGGATGTGGAGGGAGGCAGGATGATCATGGGACTCTCCCACTTTCTTCCTGCAGGAGGCGGTACCGAGTACGGTGCCAATCCTCTGGAGTCTATCTACTATGTTATTAAGGGAAAGCTGTTGTTTAAAGGGGGGGACGGTGTGGAAACCCTCTTAGAGGACGGGGACAGTGTACACATTGCTCCCGGATCAGCCAAGTCTGTTACCAATGTGGGTACAGAGACAGCCCAGATGCTGGTTTGCCTGCTTCCTCCTGCACCAACCAACTAAGGAGCCAAGGGCGATAGCCCGGATTGCAAATACCTGTCAGCACAGGGGCTGCCTTGCAGCGGAGTGCTGCGCAGGCTGATATGTATGATGGTGCCGGTCCGCCGGTATGGAGATTCCTGTCTCCTTATTGTTTATGCTGTTCCATTTTCATTTTTTATAGAAAACGAGGTGAATCTATGAGAGAAGTTGTTATTGTCAGTGCTGCAAGAACCGCAATTGGAAGCTTTGGTGGAAGTCTGGCCGGTGTAAGTGCTGTGGAGATGGGTGTTACCGCTGCTAAAGCTGCCATCGAAAGAGCCGGAATTAAGCCGGAGCAGATTGAAGAAGTCTTTGTAGGAAATGTGCTGGGAGCAGGACTGGGACAGAATGTGGCCCGTCAGGTTTCCTTGGGTGCAGGCGTTCCCAATACCGTAACAGCCTTTACCGTTAACAAGGTTTGCGGTTCCGGACTGCGCACCATTTCCCTGGCTGCCCAGGTAATCAAGGCCGGAGATGCAGATCTCATTATGGCCGGTGGTACAGAGAGTATGTCCAATGCCCCCTATCTGATCAAGGGACATCGTTTCGGCGTGAAGATGGGCAATCAAAACATCGTGGACTCCATGATCAATGATGGACTGTGGGATGTATACAACAACTATCACATGGGTATCACCGCAGAGAATGTGGCAGAGCAGAGAAATATTTCCAGAGAGGCCCAGGATGCCTTGGCTGCCCAGAGCCAGCAAAGAGCCCAGAAGGCCATTGAAACCGGACGTTTTAAAGATGAAATCGTTCCCGTATACATTCCCCAGAGAAAGGGCGATCCCAAGGTATTTGATACCGATGAGTATCCCAAGTTCAACACCACTGTTGAGGGACTGGCCAAATTAAAACCCGCCTTCAAGAAGGACGGAACCGTAACCGCAGGAAATGCCTCCGGTATCAATGACGGTGCTGCCATGTTCATCATTGCCTCCAAGGAAAAGGCACAGGAGCTGGGACTTCCTATTATGGCCACCATCAAGGGCTATGGCTCCGGCGGTGTAGATCCCAGTGTTATGGGTCTGGGTGTAGTTCCTGCCGCAAAGAAGGCTTTGGACAGGGCCGGCATGAAGCCAGCAGATATGGAGCTGATTGAAGCCAACGAGGCTTTTGCTGCACAGGCCATTGCTGTATGCACCGAGCTTGGATTTGATGCTTCCATCACCAATGTAAACGGCGGCGCTATCGCACTGGGACATCCCATCGGTGCTTCCGGCGCAAGAATTCTGGTAACCCTTCTGTATGAGATGCAAAAGAGAGACGTCAAAAAGGGTATTGCCACCTTGTGCATCGGCGGCGGCATGGGCACAGCTGTGGTAGTGGAAAGGTAGGACATTCCTTATGAAAAAAGTTTCTGCAAAAGAGGCAGTAGCCGGAATAAAGGATGGCGCTGTTTTAATGGTTGGGGGATTCATGGGCTGCGGAACCCCTGAAAATATAATTGATGCCATTGTAGAAAAAGCGCCCAAAAACCTCACCATTATTGCCAATGACACAGCTATGCCGGGCAAGGGTATTGGAAAGCTGGTGGATGCCGGACTGGTAAAGAATGTGATTGCCACCCATATCGGTCTGAATCCCACCGTAGGCCAGTTAATGAACGCTGGTACCATCAATGTCACGTTGGTGCCCCAGGGAACCCTGGCAGAACAGATCAGGGCTGGTGGCTTCGGTCTGGGAGGCATCTTAACCCCCACTGGTGTAGGAACCGAGGTGGCCCAGGGCAAGGAAGTCATCCAGGTGGATGGCAGAGACTATCTTTTAGAAAAGGCCATTAAGGCAGATTTTGCTATTATCGGTGCCACGATTGCAGATGAGAGCGGCAACCTTTACTTCCAGGCGACTACAAAGAACTTCAATCCTGTTATGGCAATGGCTGCAGACTGTGTTATTGCAGGGGCAGAAAAAATTGTTCCCGTAGGGGAGATCATTCCGGAGCATGTGCATATGCCCGCTATGTTCGTGGACTTTTTAGCAGGAGGTGAGCAGTAATGTCAGTAAAAGATAAAATCGCCAAACGGGTGGCCCAGGACTTAAGGGACGGAGATGTGGTAAATTTAGGCATCGGGCTTCCCACCCTGGTAGCCAATTTTGTTCCCGAAGGCATTTCCATTACCCTCCAGTCTGAGAACGGCATTTTGGGCATGTCTGGTTTGGCCTCTGCCCAGGAGGCAGACCCCCATTTGGTCAACTCCGGAGGGGTTCCTGTTACCGTGCTTCCCGGCGCCAGCTTTTTTGACAGCGCCTTCTCCTTTGGCATTATCCGGGGAGGACATGTGGACATGACGGTGCTGGGCGCTCTCCAGGTGGATCAGCACGGAAACCTGGCCAGCCACATCATTCCCGGCAAGATGGTTCCTGGAATGGGAGGCGCTATGGATCTGGTAACCGGTGCCAAGAAGGTGGTGGTGGCCATGACCCACGCTGCCAAGGACGGAGGAGCCAAGATCTTAAAGGACATCACCCTGCCTGCTACAGCCCTGGGAAGGGTAAACCAGATTGTAACCGAGCTGGCTGTGATTGATGTAACCCCGGATGGTTTGGTGCTTTCCGAGGTGGCCGAGGGTGTTACCCCGGAGCAGGTGATCTCTCAAACCGATGCTCCCTTAAAGATTGCTGAGAATTTAAAAACCTTTTAAAACAGCATAATTTGATCCTGCCGGATCTTTTTGCAGCAGCCCTTTGGGGCTGCTGTTTTTATGAGAATCAGTATAAATCAACTGCAAAAAACAGAATTTCACACAAGAGCGACAGGATACCCTTCCAAGAAATCTTAAGATTTGTATAAAGCATATATTTTTTTCTTAATTTTTGGTCGATAATAGTCTATTAATTTCTTTGTAAAGTGTTATAATATTGGCATCGAAGAAAATATTGCAGTCCGCCCTTCTTTATTTTGCCTTGATGGGGAAGGGGGGATGGGAAACAGAGCCGCAATATTTCGCCACAATATCCCTTTGCGAAAGGAGCGTACTTCATTGTTTAAAAAATTTACAAATGGTTGTGTAACCCTGGTACAAAATTTTTTGCCCGATGCATTTATCTTTTGTATCATATTGACTTTGGTCGTATTCATTGCTGCTGTGCCCGTAACCCGCATGAGTCCCCTGGACATTACCCAGGCCTGGGGAAAGGGTGTATGGGAGCTGCTGGGCTTTTCCATGCAGATGGCTTTGGTTTTGGTTCTGGGTACTGCCTTTGCAACGGCACCTGTGGTCAAAAGGTTCATTGCCTGGCTAGGCAGCATTCCCCAAACCCCGGCTTCTGCCATTGTCTTTGTAACAGTGATCTCCACCATTGCCAGCTGGGCCAACTGGGGATTTGGATTGGTGGTTGGTGCAATTTTGGCAAAGGAGGTTGCTAAAAAGGTACGGGATGTGGACTACCGCCTGATTGTGGCCTCTGCCTATTCCGGCTTTGTGGTTTGGCATGCCGGTTTTTCAGGATCCATTCCTTTGCAGCTGTCTTCCGCCGCCACACCGGAAGCATTGGAAAAAATCACTGCACAAACCGCAGGAGCTGTCACAGAAGTAATTCCCGTCACCAGAACCATCTTTTCTGCCTGGAATTTAATCGTTGTGCTGGTTATCATGGTGGTGATTTCCTTTGTCAATGTAAAAATGCATCCTGATAAGGAGCATACCGTATCTGTGGATCCCGCACTTTTAAAGGATGAGGAAGAGGTTGTAACGGTTCCCTCCACACCGGCAGAGCATTTAGAGAACAGCATGGCTCTCTCTATTCTCACCGCTTTGCTGGGCACTGTTTCCTTGTTCTATTCCTTCATCAAGGCAGGGCGAGTGGATATTTCCCTGAATGTGGTAAATATGATTTTCCTGATCCTGGGAATCCTGGCCCATAAAACTCCCATCAGCTATGTAAGGGCCATCACCAGTGCCTCCAAGAGTGCCGGCGGCATCATCCTTCAGTTCCCCTTCTACGCCGGGATTATGGGGATGATGACCCTGGCTGGTCCCAATGGACAGTCCCTGGCAGGAGCCATCAGCCACTTTTTTGTAAGCATTTCCAACCCCACCACCTTCCCTCTGTTTACCTTCCTGTCGGCAGGAATCGTAAACTTCTTTGTTCCCTCCGGCGGCGGACAGTGGGCGGTACAGGCTCCTATTGTAATGCCTGCCGGACTGCAGCTGGGTGTGGATCCTGCTGTATCCGCCATGGGTATTGCCTGGGGTGATGCCTGGACCAATATGCTCCAGCCCTTCTGGGCCCTTCCTGCTTTGGGTATTGCCGGACTGGGCGCCAGGGATATTATGGGATATTGTACCATCATTTTAATTGTAACCGGCATCATTATTGCAGGAGGCTTTTTGATTCTGGTGCCGTTTTTAGCATAATTTTGCTTATCTCCCCCGGACCTCAAGGCAGTCCGGGGCACGCCAAAGGCTGCGGAAAAGGAATTCCTTCTCCACAGCCTTCTATACCGTCAGTCTCAGACTGCTACACTGCAGCCTGAGACTGGCCATTTGATTCTTTATCTTCTTAATCCCAGAATCTCTCTGGTCTCCTCCGGCGTGGCCACCTCTTTGCCAAACTCATGAATGATCCGCTTGGCTCTTTCTACAAACTGGGCATTGGAAACTGCCAATACTCCTTTTCTGTAATACAAATTGTCCTCCATACCGATGCGGATATGGCCTCCCAAAGCCAGGGTGGCATAGAGAATGGGCAGATGCCCCTTCCCAATACCCAAAGCGCTCCAGGTAGCCCCCTCCGGCAGCAGGCTGTGTAAAAATACCAGGTTTTTTACTGTGGCTGTCATCCCCCCCGGAGCCCCTAAAACAAACTGAAAGTGGAGGGGAGCCTGCAGCACACCCTTTTTCAAATAATACAAAGCATTGTAAAGCATTCCTGTATCAAAGACTTCGATTTCCGGCTTGATCCTGCACTCCTGCATGACCAGCCCCAGCTTTTCCAGGAATTTGGGGCTGTTTTCAAATACCACAGCATTCTGCCAGTTCATGGAGCCACAGTCATAGGAGGCCATTTCCGGCAAAAGCTCCTGGATGGCCAGCATTCTCTCCTCATCTGTATACCCTGTGCCATTGGCGGTGGTAAGGTTTAAAACAATATTGTGGCTTTTGTCCGCCCGGATCCTGTCCACCGTATCCTTAAATACCGCCGGATCCATGGTGGCTTTTCCCTGGGCATTCCGCACATGGATGTGGGCAACAGAAGCCCCGGCCCGGGCGCAATCCACCACATCCCTTGCAATCTCCTCCGGGGAAATGGGCACATAGGGGCTGTCCTCCTTAGTGGGGTATCCTCCGGTGGTTGCAACGGTTAAAATTACTTTATCCTTTAAATCTGCCATTAGAAGCCTCCATAGGTGTAGGTACGCTCCGGCACATCATTGAGATCCTCTTCATCAATCTCTGCCACACATCTGGCCATGGAGCCGTCTCCCAAATACCATCTTAAGGGGAAACAGTAGAAACGGAAACGCTTTCCGGAAACCTGATCCAGATTTCCTCCTAGATTTTCCACCCCCACAATGCCATGTCCCAGCATCTGCTTGTGGCAGGGCTCCCAGGTGCCCCAGCAGCCGATGGCCTCCAGATCCCCGAACTTTTCATCATAGGCCTTTTGTCCGTGCAGCTTGATATACAGCTCCTTATCAAACTCGGCATAGGCCTCTTCCCCGAATTTCTCAATATATTCCTCTGTAATGGGACGGCCGGAAGCCCCTAACAGGTTCATTCTGGTCATTCCATTATTGCCCATGGCGGTGTGCAGGGGATGGTCCAGCGCCTGCATATCCATGGCCACACATTTTACCTTATGCTTTACAAACCATTTTCCAGCCTCTACCCCGGTGCCGCAGGAATAATGGTAATACTCCTTGGAATCATCAAACTTGCGGTGCATGCCAGTATTCAAGCAAAGAATCATGCCCTCCAGCTCCTCTGGCTTCACGCCGGCCTTTTCACAGGCCGCCTCCAAGTGTTTGGGCAGAATCAGGCCCCAGGGCTCAATATCAATTTCCAGGCATACCGCATCCCCGGTATAGGCATCCACCGGCATTTCATGGGTATATCTGGCTCTTCTGCCGTCAAACTCCTTTTCCATTACATGGCGGGGGGCATCGCAGTGGGTTCCCGTATGCATGGTACAGCCAATGTACTGGGTTAAAACGCCGCCCTTTGCCAGCCCGTGCTTATTGTCAATCACCGGCTTGTCAAAATAGGGCCATCTCGGAATATCTGCACTAAAGGGGTGTGTTAAATCAATAAATACTTTCTTTCCCATATATTCTCCTAATACTATCCTTTACTGTCAGCGGCACGCCTGCTGCTGTGCAGCAAAGCGACGCATAAATTAATCTGCTTTTACCAGCGGTCCTTTTCCTCTTCATAAAGACCGGGTAAAATCGCTGCCAAATTGGTAAATTCCTTTACATTATGCTTTAACAGAGCCAGGGGAACCTCATGGGGAACCATGCCCCCCTCGGGCAAAAGCTTGATCGGCTTCCCCTCCACTATGGCATAACCCATCCAAAATCTGGAACGAAGCTCCACCCCATCCTCTCCTCTCCCCCAAAAGCCCCGGAGAGATCCCCCGGCTTTTGAGATCTTAATTTGCCCAGTATCCCCCATCGGTGGCAATATTGGCTCCTGTCATAAAATCACTGGCCTTGGAAGCCAGGAAAATACAGGGGCCTACAAAATCCTCCGGTTCTCCCAGACGGCCAATGGGCAGTCTTTTTAAGAAGTTTTTATAAACCTCGCTGGCAGGATCAAACATCCATTCTGTAAGATCCGAGCGGAACACCGTGGGATTGATGGTGTTCACATTAATCTTATACTTGGCGCTCCACTCGCAGGCCAGGGACTGGGCCATCAGATCAATACCTCCCTTGGCGGTACAATACCCGGTATAATTGGCCATGCCCATTTTGGAACGGGCGGAGGAAACTAAAATCACCTTGCCTCCCTTGCCCTGGGCAATCATCTGGGCCCCCACATACTTACAGTAGAGCCAGGTTCCCTGCACATCGGAATCCATAATAGTTTTCCAGGTGGACAGCTCCTGCTCCACAATAGGCTGGGGCTTATTGTATCCTGCGCTGGTGACCAGCACATTAATTTCTCCAAAGGTATCCACTGTGTCCTTCACCACCCGGATCACATCCTCCTCCACTGCAGGATCCCCCACAGAGTATCCGCAGGCAATCCCCTCTGCCTTTAAATCCTCACAAAGCTTTTTACAGGTTTCTTCCTTCCGGCCTGTTACCATCACCTTCATGCCGGCCAATCCGTATCCAAAGCATACAGCTCTTCCCAAAGCACCGGTAGCCCCTGTAATCAGGGCCACCTTTCCCTTTACATCAAAGAGATTTGACATAAAATCCTTATTAACCATACTTCCTCCTTATTGTAATGCCTGCTTCCCAGCGCGGTCATTCATAGTTTTTGCTGGTTTGAAGCTGGCGGAAAAGTTTTTCATAAAATTTTTCCAGTATTTCTTCCCTTTGATCCTCCGGGTAGGAAAAAAAGCCTTCTCCGGATTTAAATCCCAGTTTTCCCGTCTGAACCTTTTCCTTTAAAAGGGGAGAGGCCTGGGTGGAATGATCCATAACAGACAAAAGATTGTCCCCTACAATGGACCAAATATCCAGCCCCCCAAAGTCTGCCACCTCCAGCTGTCCTGTGGTGGCATAGCGAAAGGCAGGGCCGAATTTTAAGGCAATGTCTATGTCCTTGGCCTCGGCAGCCCCCATCTCCATCAGGGAAAAGGCCTCCCTGGCCACCCCCTGCTGAATCCGGTTGGCCAAAAGTCCGGGAATATCCTTTAGCACTTTGGCAGGTCTTTTTTCAATGGAATGATACAGTTTTTCCACCTCTCCATACTGCTCCAGAGGCATGTTTCCAAAGCAGGACAATTCCACCAGAGGGATTAAATGAGGAGGATTGTACCAATGGCAGACCATTACCCTTTTTTGATCCTCCGGGGAAAGCTTCTCTGTCAGTTTGGAAAAAGCCAGGCTGGAGGTGTTGCTGGCAAAGACAGCCTCCTTTTTACAAAAACGTACCAGACTGTCAAACAGATCCTGCTTTAGCTCCAGGTTTTCCGGAATGGCCTCAATCACATAGTCTGCATCCTTCACAGCCGCCTCCAGATTGTCATACACATCAATGCGCTCCAAAGCAGCCTCCACATCATCCATTACCCCATGTTTTTGGAAAAACAAAAACTGCCGGCGGATTTTTTCTTTACAAGTATCCCGCACCTGTGCAAAGCTTTCATAAATTTTTACAAAATACCCGAATCTGGCAAAGCATCCGGCAATTCCATGTCCCATGGTTCCGGCGCCGATGACGGCAATATTTCTGATCATTGGCTTCTCCTTCCTGTACCAAAGCGCTTTCCTGTCTGTCTTTAGTATAGCCCCTTCTATTTTGTGAGTGAAATTGATATTCTCTATTACTGTAATAGCAATTCCATGATAAAATAACGGTATTGGCTCAATACTCCCATGGAAATTCGTGAAAACAAATAAAAAGAGGAGGTTTCAATGAATTTATTTCAGCTGGAATATTTTGTCACATTGGCAGAGGTGCTCAACTATACCAATGCTTCTGATCTGCTCCATATCACCCAGCCCACCCTGAGCAAATTTATTATTAATCTGGAGCATTCCATCGGCAGCCCCTTGTTTATCCGGAACAAGAGGGATGTCAAGCTCACTCCCCAGGGCAAGCTTCTCTACCAGGAGGTTAAAAAAACCCTGGCTGTTTACCAGCAGGGGATTGACAAGGTGCGGGATCTGGAAAAGGGAACCACAGGCGTTTTAAATGTGGGGATCTTGGGCACGGCTCTGCTGCATTTTTTCCCCAAGGTTATGAACCATTTTACAGAGCATTACCCCACAGTACGCATCAATACCTTCGACTATTCCTATCAGGATATCTCCAAAAATTTAAGCGACGGATCCATTGACCTGGCTCTTCTTCCCAATACCCAGCACGAGAACGCCCACCGCTTCCACCAAATGGTGATCCTTTCTGATCCCATGTGTATGGTGGTGCACAGGGAGCACCGCTATGCCGGAAAAAAATCCATTGCGCTGTCCCGGTTAAAGGATGAGCCCTTGATTCATATGGACCCCAGACATTCCCCCAGAGATACAGAATTTATCAATGCCATGTTCCAAAGGGAAGCCCTTCGGCCCAATGTGATTTATGAAGCTACCTCCCTTTTCAATATGCTTCTGATGGCAGACTGTAAAATCGGTTATACCATTTTGGCTTTGCATATGAAGGAATATGCCAGCAATGACCTTTGCTTTGTACCTATTACAGGTTTTGAGGACTATTTTAAAATCATCTGTGCCTATGGAGATCACAAAAACAAATATGTGGAGCAATTTTTAAGGGTATTGCAGAATTTCCGCAGCTACTCCTAAAAAAACCTTGGCTGTTCTATAGCAACTTTCCATCCTGACCTGGCCAGATGGCTTGATGGATGGAAGGAGCCCCATTTCCCCTGATCGGAGCATTGCCCGGGATTGTATACTTTCCCCGGGGGTGTTCCCTTTTTTATTTTCGTGTATAATATAGGGAAAAACCATAATAGAGAGGCAGCCTATGCCGGGATTTACCACCCATTATATTCTGGGATTAAGAGCCTATACGGATCTTCCCAGCGGACCATTAAAACATATGATATCCAAATACCGCTGGCTCTATCAGCTGGGGCTCCAGGGGCCGGATATGTTTTTTTACAATATTCCTATTTTGCGCCACAGGGATTACCGCAACATCGGCAGCTATATGCATGAATCCCATGTGAATGATTTTTTTGCCAACGCCCTTCAGGCCATTTTGAATCTGGAGTCAAAGCAGCAGGCCCAACAGGCCATCAGCTATATTGCCGGTTTTATGTGCCACTATGTGGGGGATTATATCTGCCATCCCTATGTCTATGGCAGGATCCGTCATAATATCAAGTCTCCCAGTGCCTACACCTATGGCCTCCATGCGGCGCTGGAAAATGACATTGACACTTTACTTTTAAAAAAATACAAGAAAAAAAAGCCCTCCCAGTTTAATCAGGCTGCTACCATTGCCCTAAACGGCTTTGAGATGCAGTTTATTTCTGATTTTCTGGCAAAGCAGATTAATAAAACCTATTATCCCATTACCTATAAGAATAATTTCCAGGTAAGCCCTGCCATGGTGCACCGCTCCATTCTGGCCCTGCGTTTTGGTATGCGCACCTTTGCGGATCCCACTGGCAAAAAGAAAAACCGCATCGGGGCCATCGAGGGATTGTTTTTAAAAAACCCCATTGTATCTCATAAGATTATTTCTGATAAGGTGGCGGATGCCGTATCCTGTTTGAATTTAAACCATGAGTCCTGGAGCAATCCCTGGGATCCCTCTCTGGTTTCCACCGCCTCCTTTCCTGAGCTTTTTACCGCCTCTGTAACAAAATGCAGGGAAATCTTTTTTATTTTTCAGGAGGAGCTAAGCCAGAAAAATCTGCCCCACAGGGATTTCCACCACCTGCTGCGGATTCTAGGGAATTATTCCTATCATTCAGGACTGGACGTGGGCAATTAAAGGAGGAACTAAAATGCAGTCTAAAAAACTCACTTTATGGCTTATGATATTTTACCTCATTGCCTTGACCTGGATTATTCTTTTTAAACTGGAATTTTCCTTGAAAAATCTGCCCCATCTGAGAAATATCAATCTCATTCCATTTGGTCAGTCTGCAATTGTCAATGGAAGGATTGATATCAGTGAAATTATTTATAATGCCCTGGCCTTTATTCCCTATGGGCTGCTTATACATATCCTATGGGAAAAAAGGTCCCTGTTCATACAGATCCTGCTGATGGCTGGTACCAGCCTTTTATTTGAAATCATACAATATACCTTTGCCATTGGAGCCAGTGACATTACAGACATGATATCCAATACATTCGGAGGCATTGCAGGACTTGCTTTTGCCGTTTTTCTTTCAAAAGCCTTCGAAAAAAGCTGGATTCAATGGATCAATATTGTCAGCCTGATTGGCGCCATTATTTTAACCGCTCTGATTGTCATTTTATTTTTAGCAAATATATGATCCGGCTGTTCTTATAGTGAAGGCCAAAAACCCTTTGCCCTTCACTATAAGAATCTCCTGCAGATACCATCTCCCAGGCCTTTTTATGACTCCGGATATGAGGCTTTCCAGTTTAATAGTCATGTCTGCCGTAAAAATGGACGCTCAATATACAGGACATGCCAAACATCAATACTGCAATGGCTAATATCATCATACCTATGATGACAGTCTGCAGGGTCGTTACAGGAGTTGGAAAAAAAGTATTTACCAGCATACTGATGCCCAGCATAATTCCCCCGCCTCCAATCAGACTCACGGCCAAAAAAGCTTCGCTTTGTTCCTGGCCTCCCCATCGGTAGAATAATAAAAAAAATACCGCCCCCATAAACAGACTGATTCCAATCCCCATAATATAAAGGTTGAAAATATCCGTGTTTTTGTCAAAAAGGAATCCCCGGAACATCAGGGACAGGGTAATGCCCATCCCGGCCATCAGCATCCCCAAAGCCAGCCATAACAGCAGGCTGAGAAAGTAGCTCCACACAATATCCCCTCTTTTTACAGGCGTTGTCAGTTTGTATTTCCCCCATTTGGATCCGCCTTCCCTGCGGATACTGGCGATGGAAATGAAGGAAAATCCAATCATGCAAAGCAATGTAAAGGCAATCAGCAGGCCCTGGTTTTTCAAGGCAATGCCCAAAGCCCCCAGCAAGATCATGATCACAGCCATGACTTTGGCATTTGCCAGCGCTGCATAATAATTGTTCTTCAAAAGTCCCTTCATCCCTCTTCCCCCTTCATCAGCAGCAGCATGATTTCATCAATGGAAACATGGTCTATCACCGCATTTTTGTATTTCTTTTGCGCGGCTTTGCCATCAGCCAGCAGCACATCAATCTGATACTCCCTTTTTCTCCAGGCCAGTACATCACCAGGATCTACAGCAAGGAACTGATCTGCTGTACACCGCATAACAGCATAGTTGTACAGCAGATCGTCTTTTGAAACAGAAAGAATCAGTTTTCCTCTATGAATCAATGCAATATAATCTGCTATCTTCTCCAAATCACTGGTGATATGGGATGACAGCAGGATGGAGTGATTTTCCTGCTGCACAAACTCCATAAAAACATCCAGCATTTCATCACGCATAATCGGATCCAAACCGCCGGTAGCTTCATCTAAAATCAGCAATTGAGGGTGGTGGGACAAGGCAGCAGCAATGGCCAGTTGCATCGTCATCCCTCTGGAATAATGCTTGATCCTTTGATTGGGAGGCAGTCGAAACTCTTTCAGATATTTTTCAAACAAAGCACTGTCCCATTGCCTATAGAGTCCTGCCATAATGTCCCCTACTTGATTTGCGCTTAAGTAGGTGGGAAAATTATCGCCGTCATAGACAATACCGATTTTTTCTCGAATATCTGTATCCCTGTCTGCCATTGTTTTTCCAAATAGTTTTATGACTCCGCTGTATTCAGCAATGGTATTCAAAATGCAGCCAATGGTTGTGGTTTTTCCGGCTCCGTTCCCTCCTACAAAACCCAGAATCACCCCATAGGGCAGAGAAAATGTGATATTTTCCAGTGTGAAACCCGAGCCCGGAAATGACTTGGAAACCTGCTGCAGTTCTAAAATATTATCCATATGATTCCACCTCCCAATAGAATACAGACAGCATCTCTTTCAATGTTTCCAGCGGTACATTGTTCAACCGGCCAATTTCAGCTGCCATTTTCAAATGCTCCGCCGCAATACGCTGCTGTTCTTCCTAATAAAATTCTTTGTT
>CALISX010000537.1 GCA_938041725.1 uncultured Lachnoanaerobaculum sp. | reverse complement strand
AGCTGTTTTTCATGAAATACTGGTAATCCTTTGTGGCCTGAACATACAACTTCTGTTCTATCTGCTTCGGTAAATCCAAAACCTCCTCTGTCTTCATAAAAATGCAGCCATGATTGGCAAGCTTCTTTTTCAGATGCTCCACATTTTTGTAGCCGGTTACAACTTCTTTCTTAAAACCGCTGCCTGTATCTATCCAGTCTGTATTTACATAGGACTTCCAAAAAGTCTCTTTACTTATCCTCCAACCAAGTAAGCGGCACTGTGACCATAATTTTTCATATTTTCCAGCCGTTGGTGTTCCAGACAGTAAAATGACATTTTCCGGGCGCATACTCAGGATAAATTTTGAACGTTTTGCAGTTTCATTGGAGATTAAGCTTGATTCATCCAGCATTAAAGTAAATCCAGACAAAGCCTGGAAGCAGGGCCTCAAGAACAATAAGTCATAATTTATAATTCCCACACATTTCCCAATGGCAGATATGAATTCCTCCAACTGCTTTTTGTTCCGTAAATTGAATACAGTTAACGGATAAAACTTTTGAAAATGCTCCATCCAATCCTCAATTTTTGATTTCTGGCAGACCAGGAGGATCTTTTGTGGAAAAATGTTCGCCTTTTCACTTCCCACGAAGGTTTTCCCAAGACCCATGTCCAAATAATAGGCCACCCGGCTAAAATCCTTCGTTTTCTCCAACGATTCTTTTTGATGGGGAAATAGCTGTATCATTCGACTTCAATCCCCGTAACTTCTTTAAACTTCTGTTTAGTAATTACATACGTCCAGTGCCTGGAGGTTTTCACCGCCATGCCAAACTTTAGGACGCCCTGTTGCAATCCAATCCGGATAAACTGGGGAGAGGCATCCAGTAACCTGGCAGCATGTTCAACTGTTATTCGATTTTTCTCCATCTTCTAACCTCCTCACTGACATGTGAATTACATAATCCTCATAAGTGGGCTTTTTATTCTGTTCCTTTTGAGCAAAGATAAAATCGATCATGCCCATTACATCATTCAAAGTGGTTTCCTCCGGCTTAACAAAAAACTTAGGTAACTCTACTCCAAACTGTGTGCAAAGCTGCTTAGCCATCTTTGCAATATCATCCGCCGGGCAATCCTGATCCTTCATGATCTGCCTGGTAAGAGATACCAACCGTACCACCTCACCAACGCTAGCCTGTTTCACATCACAGTACATCCCTGTCTTCCTGATCGCTGGAAGTACCTCACTGGTGACCCACCTTTTGAAAGCTTTTGCATTTGGCAGCTTACTGGATAGGATCAGAGAGTATAGGCCGCTTTCGTTGATGATGTACATATCACGACTTTGACCTGAGTCGGTGAAACACCTTGTCAGCTTATCCTCATCATCTACATGTCTTTTAATTGAATCCGCTGTATCTTTGTATCCCAGTACTTCAGCTACATCCTTACCAACAAACCAAGGTTCCCCGTCAATTTCCAGTGTTCGGATTTCTCCAAACTCACTG
>CALISX010000536.1 GCA_938041725.1 uncultured Lachnoanaerobaculum sp. | reverse complement strand
ATAGGGCAAACTGCACCAGCAGCAAGTGACGCGGGGACTTATATGCATTGCAGCACCGAGCCTCCCGCATAAAATTTACAGGCACATTATATATCGGCAAGAGGGAAAAATCCAGAGGGCCGAAAACTCTGAACAGAGGCTGTTTTAGGAACGCTTACCACACAGGTCCAGGAGTTTTTCCGGATCTCGGATCTTTCCAATCAGGGGAATATCCCGATCCAAGGACCGCAAAGATTCCTCCTCCCCTGCCTCCAGGGTAAAATCAAAAATCTGAATATTTTCCCGGATCCGTTCTGGATGCACAGATTTGGGAATGACGGATATGCCCTGCCCTGTTAAAAACTGCAGTACAATCTGCACCGGTGTTTTCCCATACTTCTGAGCCAGTTTTTGTACCAGAGGCTCTGCAAACATTTCCTTTGCCATCCCGTGTCCCAGGGGGGCATAGGCCTGATGCACCACATTGTATTTTTTCATCCAAAGGGCCGTCTCCTGCTGCTGACAGTAGAGATGGGTTTCGATTTGATTTACCGCCGGCACCACGCTATGAAAACGGATCAGATCCACCAATCCCACACCGTCCATATTGGAAACTCCGATGGCCCGGATCCGTCCGGCTTTATAATACTCCTCCAGCACCCGCCAGGCAGCGTATACATTCCCAAAGGGCCAATGCAGCAGCACCAGATCCAGATACTCCAATCCCAGCTTTTGAAAGGATTTCTCCAGAGATGCCCGGCATGCCTCCCCTTCAAAATCCGTGAACCATACCTTGGTGGTGATAAAAAGCGCTTCCCTGGGAACCCCCGCCTGTTTTACAGCAGTGCCAAGGTACTCCTCATTGCCGTAAAAACTGGCTGTATCAATCAAACGGTATCCCGCTTCCACTGCCTGGGCAATGCTTTCCTGACATGTCTGACTGCTTTCCACCCGATACGTTCCAAAACCTGCCAGGGGCATTTTGACCCCATTGTTTAAAGTGACATACTCCATAAAACCTTCCTTTCTTCCGGGGCTAATCTCCGGCTGTATCTATTTTTTTAAGTATAGCTTCCAAAACAAAAGGGGCCCTGTTTAAGGACCCTGAAAGTAGCGGAAGGGAGATTTGAACTCTCGACACCACGGGTATGAACCGTGTGCT
>CALISX010000535.1 GCA_938041725.1 uncultured Lachnoanaerobaculum sp. | reverse complement strand
AGTAACCGTCATTGCATTGATTGTCTTATTTTCCATATTTCCTTTCCGGTATACAGTCATCCTGAATGCCAAAATGAATGTCCCAATACAGCATATACCCCCGGTGTGGCCGAGGGTATATCAAAGATGATCCTTTTATGCGATCTCACTATTATTTTTACGTTCCTGGTCATGATGCATAAAGGGCTTTTTCTTGATAGACTTGTCCCTGTACACCACCTCCGGCTCCCCTCCTGCAATCGTATCCCTGGTTATGGTGCATATGCCGATATTGGAATCCGAGGGAATCTCATACATCATATCCGTCATCACGTCCTCCATAATGGAGCGCAGCCCCCTGGCTCCGATATGGCGCTTCAGGGCCAGATGGGCCACCTCCTGCACCGCATCCCGGGTAAATTCCAGCTTCACATCATCCAGCTCAAAAAGCTTCTGATACTGCTTTATCAAAGCATTTTTGGGCCTGGTCATAATCTGCACCAAAGCATCCTCGTCCAGCATATTTAAAGAAACTGTTACGGGAACACGGCCAATAAACTCTGGAATCAAACCGAATTTAATGAGATCCTGGGGCAAAGCCATGGCAAAAAGTTCATCCGCCGTCTTGGAATTTTTGCTTACCACATCGGAATTAAAGCCGATGCTGCCCTTGGAAATCCTTCTGTCAATAATGCGCTCCAGTCCGTCAAAAGCCCCGCCGCAGATAAAGAGAATGTTGGTGGTGTCGATTTGAATCAGCTCCTGCTGGGGATGCTTTCTGCCTCCCTGGGGCGGCACAGAAGCAACGCTGCCTTCTAAAATTTTTAAAAGAGCCTGTTGTACCCCTTCCCCGGAAACATCCCGGGTAATGGATACATTCTCGGATTTCTTTGTGATTTTATCAATCTCATCAATATAAATAATGCCGTACTCTGCCCGCCTCACATCTCCATCTGCCGCCTGAATCAGCTTTAAAAGGATGTTCTCCACATCCTCTCCCACATAACCGGCTTCTGTCAGGGTGGTGGCATCTGCAATGGCAAAGGGCACATTCAAAACCCTGGCCAGAGTCTGAGCCAGATAGGTCTTGCCGGATCCTGTGGGCCCCAGCATTAAAATATTGCTTTTTTGTATATCAATATCCAGGTTCTTAGAGGAGCGGATCCTTTTATAGTGGTTGTAAACCGCCACAGAAAGCACCCTTTTGGCCTTGTCCTGGCCCACCACATACTCATCCAAAAACCGCTTAATCTCCTTGGGCTTTAAAAGATTGATCTCAGAGGCGATGCCATCTCCCTGGGCCCCCTCCTCCAGCTCTTCTTCTAAAATCTCAGAACACAGTTCAATACATTCATCACAGATAAAAACTCCCTTGGGACCGGCAAGCAGCCTTTTTACCTGCTCTGCAGATTTTCCGCAGAAAGAACAGCATATCTTCTTATCGTCTTTACTTGCCATCTATCCTCCTAATGATGTTCAATGACCCTGTCAATAATGCCATAGGCCAAGGCCTCATTGGCTGTCATATAGTGATCTCTCTCGGTATCTCTTTCGATTACCTCCAATGGCTGTCCTGTATTGGCTGCCAGCATTTCATTCATCTTTCTCCTGGTTTTTAAGATCTGCTCTGCAGCAATCTCAATCTCCGTAGCCTGTCCCCTGGCACCGCCGGAGGGCTGGTGAATCATAATCTCTGCATTGGGAAGGGCAAAGCGCTTTCCCTTAGCTCCCCCTGCCAGCAAAAAGGCGCCCATACTGGCGGCCATTCCCAGACAGATGGTGGAAACATCGCACTTTACATACTGCATGGTGTCATAAATGGCCATCCCGGATACAATCACCCCTCCGGGGCTGCTGATATACAGGTTGATATCCTTGGTGGGGTCCTCAGACTCCAAAAAAAGAATCTGAGCCACCACAAGACTTGCAGTCACCTCATTCACCTCTTCCCCCAGGAAGATAATCCGATCCTTTAACAGCCTTGAATAAATATCAAAGGCCCGTTCTCCCCGGTTGGTAGATTCTATGACGGTTGGTACTAAACTCATTTTTTCTCCATTCATAAACAAAACAGATGGGATCCGCTTTGGAGCGGACCGCCAAAAACTTATACCAAATTGGCGTGCTCCACCAGGAAGTCCACTGCCTTTTGCACAGCCAGGTCCAGTTTAAACTGATTTTTTTCGTTCTCTCCCAGGACTTCCTTCAGCT
>CALISX010000534.1 GCA_938041725.1 uncultured Lachnoanaerobaculum sp. | reverse complement strand
CAAGGCAGCAAAGACCACCCTGTTAAAGCAGGTGGCCAAGTCCATTACGGATTTTTACAAGGACATGCATCTGATCATTCTTTTGATTGATGAAAGACCCGAGGAGGTAACAGACATTAAGGAGGCCATTGTAGGGGCCAATGTGGAGGTGATCTATTCCACCTTTGACGAGCTGCCGGAGCGGCATAAAAGGGTGTCGGAAATGGTAATTGAACGAGCCAAAAGACTGGTGGAGCATGGCAGGGATGTGGTGATTTTGCTGGATTCCATTACCCGTTTGGCCAGGGCCTATAACCTGACGGTGGCTGCCAGCGGAAAAACCCTCTCCGGCGGACTGGATCCTGCCGCCCTGCATATGCCCAAGCGTTTTTTCGGTGCTGCCAGAAACATGCGGGAGGGAGGCAGTCTCACGGTGCTGGCCACTGCCTTGGTGGACACCGGCAGCCGTATGGATGATGTGGTCTATGAGGAGTTTAAAGGAACCGGAAACATGGAACTGGTGCTGGATCGAAAGCTGTCGGAAAAGCGGATCTTCCCGGCCATTGATATTTTAAAAAGCTCCACCCGCCGGGATGATTTGCTTCTGAGTCCCGAGGAGGCCCAGGCTGTGGAGATGATCCGAAAGGCCACCTCTGTGCAAAGGCCCGAGGAGATGGTGGAGCGGATTTTGGAGCTCTTCCATAGAACAAAGGACAATGAGGAGCTTACAGGCTATATTATTAAAAACGGAATTCACTAAACCAACACTAGGAGAACATATGAACAGGTACGATGCGGATAGCATTACAGTTCTGGAAGGACTGGAGGCGGTGCGTAAGCGTCCCGGAATGTACATAGGAGGGGTGGGAGCCAAGGGATTAAACCATCTGATTTATGAGATTATGGACAACTCTGTAGATGAGCATCTGGCAGGGTTTTGTGAAAACATCTGGATTACCCTTCATGAAAACGGATCCTGTTCCGTGCGGGACGACGGAAGGGGCATTCCGGTGGAAATGCATAAAAAAGGAATTTCAGCAGAAAGGGTGGTGCTGTCTACCCTCCATGCCGGGGGAAAGTTTGACAATACCGCCTACAAAACCAGCGGCGGACTTCATGGGGTAGGCTCCTCCGTGGTAAACGCCCTTTCCTCCCGTTTGGACATTACCATTTACCGAAACGGCCGCATTTATTATGACAGCTATGAAAAGGGACGGCCCACCACAGAATTAAAAAAGGGACTGCTGCCGGTGCTGGGAAAAACCAAGGAAACCGGCACCCTCATCACCTTTTTTCCTGACAGCAGTATTTTTGAAAAAACCAGGTTTAAGGCGGACTGGCTCAAGTCCCGGATGCATGAAACTGCCTATTTAAATCCGGGGCTGACCTTGCATTTTGAAAACCAAAGGGAAAATGAAGGGGAGTGCTGCTCCTTTCATGAGCCGGAGGGGATCCGGGCCTATGTCCGGGACCTGAACAAGGGGAAGCCTCCCGTTCATGAGACGGTGTATGTCCAGGGACAGACAGAGCATATTGAAGTGGAGGTGGCCTTCCAGTTTGTGGACGCCTTTGAAGAAAACATTTTAGGCTTTTGCAATAATATTTTTACCCAGGAGGGGGGAACCCATCTCCAGGGCTTTAAAACCCGGTTCACCCAAATGGTCAATACCTATGCCAGGGAGCTGGGAATTTTGAAGGAAAAGGATGCCAATTTTACCGGCCCGGATACCAGAAACGGTATGACTGCACTTGTTTCTATAAAACACCCTGATCCTATGTTTGAAGGTCAGACAAAGACAAAACTTGCATCGGCAGATGCAACAAGAGCCGTACTTACCGTAACAGGGGATGAACTTACAAGATTTTTTGACAGAAATGTGGATGTTATAAAATCCATCATTTCCTGTGCGGAAAAG
>CALISX010000533.1 GCA_938041725.1 uncultured Lachnoanaerobaculum sp. | reverse complement strand
CAGGCGGGTATGGGTGTTTCTAAGGGCCATGCCTTCGGTGCCTTCAAAAACCTGGATCACCGCCTTTTCGTGGTCAATTTCAATGATTCTGCCCAGTTTTCGTTCCCCATTGCCCACATTCATTTCTACGATTTCATCAAAGGCAGCTTCCTTGACCCCCTCCAGTACCACCAGGGGGCCGTTGATGGAGCTTAGTCCAAGATATTCAATTGACATAATTCCTCCTAAGCATTCTTTTCCAGTACCCCATCATAGAAACGGTCGATGTCTTTTTTATAATTGTCCAGCAGCTCCAGTTGATTGTTGGGGACATCGTATTTGATGGAGGTGACCCTGTCCCAGATGCTGTCCTGGTGCAGTACACTCATGGGCATGCCCAGATGCACCAAAGAACGGCATTTCTGGTACAGATACAAAATAATATCCATCATTTTAAACTGTTTGCTTAGGGGCACAGAGGTATCGTCGGGGTGGAAGGCATTTTGCTGTAAAAATCCCACCCGGATCACCTTGGCAATGTCTAAAATCAGTTTCTGGTCATCGGGAAGTACATCGGCGCCGATGAGCTTTACAATTTCCATCAAAGAGGCTTCCTGGTTCAGGATGTATACCAGCTGGTTGCGGTAGTCCACAAAGTTTTTGTCCACATGCTGGGAATACCAGGGAGCCAGCTCTGTGAGATACTCGGAGTAGCTGTCCAGCCACTGGATGGCAGGAAAGTGGCGGGCGTAGGCCAGTTTTTTATCCAATCCCCAAAAGCAGCGGACAAAGCGCTTGGTATTTTGGGTAACGGGTTCCGAGAAGTCCCCGCCCTGGGGGGACACAGCGCCGATAATGGATACAGATCCTTCTGTGCCGTTTAAATTTTTCATCATCCCTGCCCGTTCATAAAAGGCGGACAGACGGGAAGCCAGATAGGCGGGAAAGCCCTCCTCTGCAGGCATCTCCTCCAAACGTCCTGAGATTTCCCGCAAAGCCTCTGCCCACCGGGAGGTGGAGTCGGCCATAATGGCCACATCATATCCCATATCCCGGTAGTATTCTGCCAGGGTCAGTCCGGAATACAGGCTGGCTTCCCTGGCTGCCACGGGCATGTTGGAGGTATTGGCAATCAAGGTGGTGCGGTCCATCAATGGATTGCCGGTTTTGGGATCCACCAGTTGGGAAAACTCCTCCAGCACCTGGGTCATTTCATTGCCTCGCTCTCCGCAGCCGATATAAATAATAATATTGGCATCGGACCATTTGGCAATCTGGTGCTGGCTCATGGTTTTTCCTGTGCCAAATCCTCCGGGAATGGCGGCGGTGCCTCCCTTCGCCAGAGGAAAGAGGGTATCCAGAATCCTTTGGCCGGTGATTAAGGGCACCGAAGCAGGGAAGCGACTGGCGGCGGGCCGGGGAATCCGGATGGGCCAGCGCTGGGTCATGGAAAGGGGAACCTGGGTTCCGTCGGTTTTTTGTATGGTCAGAAGAGGATCCTGGATGGTATATTCTCCGTCGGGCAAAATATCCACAATATAGCCGGAAAGTCCCGGAGGCACCATCACTTTATGGACTATGGCAGGGGTTTCCGGAACCTCTGCAACAATGGTTCCAGGCTCCACCGCCTCCCCCTTTGTTACAGTAAAATGGGTTTTCCAAAGTTTGTGGGTATCCAGGGATTCCACGCTGACCCCTCGGGAAATAAAGGCTCCGCTTTTTTTGGCAATCTCCCCCAGAGGTCTTTCAATACCGTCAAAAATATTATTTAAAATACCCGGGGCCAGGGTTACAGATACGGGGGCCCCGGTTCCCTCCACCATCTCTCCCGGCTTTAATCCGCCGGTTTCCTCATATACCTCAATGGTGGCAGCCTGGTCAGAAAGACCGATCACCTCTCCCACCAGCCTTTCCTTTCCCACATACACCATTTCATGCATTTCAAAGCCGGAGTTTCCTTCGGTTTTTACAATGGGACCGTTAATTGCAAAGATCATGCCTGTATTAACCATGGTTTCCTCCCAGCTCTAAAACAAATCCCTCCCGCACCTCTGACAGCTTTCGTTCAAAGGAATTGTCAATCAGGATGTTTTTATGGGGTATCACAGCCCGCATCCCCCCGTGAAAGCCGTATTTGCTGGGAAGGATGCCGATGCCGTGCTTTTGGGACATGGCATGAATCAGTTCCTGGTCTGCGGGATCCATGTAAATCACCATTTCATCCTCTCCGGCAAAGGCAATGGCCTCTGTAATCTGCTGGTCCAGCAGTTTTTCATAGTCTGGGCCGGACATAAAATTGGCCAGCTTGTCATTTAACTCCACAAAGATCTTTTCCTTTAACTCATCGGATTTTTTGCCGATTTCCATACGCAGGCGGATTTGCTCCAAAGCCAGCTGTCGGTTGGCCTCTTTTTCAATGCGTTCCCGTTCGATTTTTACCTGGGTATCCGCCCGGCGCTGCTCATCCGCCTTGTGATCCTCCAGATTTTTCTGAAGGGCAATCCGGTATTCTTCTATCATCTGGTCTGCACGGCTTTGGGCATCTGCCATACAGGTATCCCTAAAATGCTGCAGTTTTTCTTCTGTTGTCAAATCTATCACCTGCCTTCTTCCAAACGTATCATTGTGATGGCTTTTGCTATAGTTTGAGGCCAATGGCCTCATTCACATAATCTGTGATAAAATTGGGCTTTCTTCCTGTACCATGCCGGTCAGGAATGTCTATGAACAAAGGGGTGGAATGTTCCAGTTTGAATTTATTCACCAGCTCCGGGAATTCTCTGGAAAACTTTTCAGTGAGCAAAACCACTCCCACCTCCTGATCCAAAATTACCTGTTCCAAAGCCTGGGACAATTCCTTTTTTTCATGCACCACCACGCCTTCAATACCCGCCAGGCGCATGCCTGTAAGTGTATCCTTGTTATCACTGATCAAAAACATTTTCATATTTATTTCCATTCCTTTCGCTTTGCTCAAGGCACAAAACGTTATGAAAATGTTTCCTTGAGC
>CALISX010000532.1 GCA_938041725.1 uncultured Lachnoanaerobaculum sp. | reverse complement strand
TTGCGAATACCTGTCAGCAGCACGGAAGCTGCCTGGCAGCGGAGTGCTGCGTAGACTTATACTTAAGATTCATACTACTGTTGATCCCCCCGGCATGGGGGGGTACTGAATTATTTCATTCTCCAAAGCCAGCTTTACACCCTGGGAAACCTCCTGGATCTCTCCTAAAGCATACAGCTGAAGAATAATATTTCCTAAAGCCGAGGCCTCTGCAGGCCCTGCCTTTACTGTAACCTCCAGTTTATCACAAATCATCCCGCAAAGAAGCCTGGATCTGGCCCCTCCTCCGATGATATGCATTTTGGAAAATTTCTTTCCCAACACCTCCTGCACCATTTCCTTTACCTGGCGGTATTTTTCCACCAGGCTTTCATAAATCAAGGTGAAGTAGTCAAAATCCCCCGAGGGAAGGGCAAGCCCCCTGTCTAAAAGGTATTTGTCAATCTCCCCCTTGGCATCCAGCCCTTCCGCTCCAAAGGCCGGATCCTCCATATCTATATGGCTGACCTTTTCCCTGGCGCTCTGGACATACTCTGTAATCTCCTTAAAATCAATCTCTCGTCCCAGCTTTTCCTCCAGCTGCTGCTTGTATTTTTCCAAAAGATACAGTCCGGTAATGTTTTTAAACAGCATGGCCCTGGAATCAAAGCCCAGCTCATTGGTGAGATCCTTCTCCAGCACCTTTTCACTGATCCGGCAGCCATCCACCACGCTGCCGATCAAGGACCAGGTTCCGCAGCTTAAAAACATACTGTCCGGATCATAGTAAGCATCGGTAAGCAGCACCGCACTGGCTGTATCATGGCCGCAGACCGCTGTTACCTGTATGTCCAGTCCCTGAAGCGCCGGGATTTTGGAATGCTTCAAGCTTCCCATTTTTTTGCCGGAATGAATCAAAGGCGGCATCCATTCTTTTTTAAAATCCAAGGCATGGAAAATTTCTTCTGACAGGGCTTTCTTACCCAGATCCAAAAGTCCTGTGGTGGACCAAATGCTCTCCTCAGCAATGATTTCTCCGGAAAGCATATAATATAAAAGATCCGGCAGCATCAAGATCTTGTCCGCCCGGTGCAGCAGCTCAGGGGAAAGCTCCCCCAGGGCCTCCAGCTGAAACACCGTATTAATGGGCATAATCTGGTTTCCTGTATGTAAAAAAATCTCCTCCCGGCGCAGCTTCTCCAGGGCCTTTTCATAGCCCAGTCCATGCTTTTCATCCCGATAGGAAATGGGAGGGAAGATAAGATCACCATTTTGGTCAAGTATTCCAAAATCCACCCCCCAGGTATCCACTCCTACAGAAGCAATCTCCTCCTGGTGCTCCAGAATCGTCTGGGTAATCCTTTCCAGAATCCGATCCCACTGCCAGCGGAGTCTATTGTCCTTTTCTACGATCTGATGGGACATACGCATCACTTCCTCTGTCACCAGCCGGTTGTTTTCCACCCATCCCAACAGGCCCCGAATGGAAGTGGCTCCCATATCAAAGGCAAGTACTTTTTTCATTGTTTACACATCTCCTTGGAAGGTTTTTTGTCATTCCCTTCTTCTATCCACTAAACCCCCATACCGGGGGAAGGGGCGATGCCGGAACAGCTGCTCATGCCAGCATGGCGGCTATTCCGGCGCCGGTCGGGGACTTATACAGTACTATAGCATATGCCTTGTCGGAAATACATATTTGAATACTTTATTGGAAATTTTCTTTTTACATATGATATAATATTCAAAAATATCCAATTTTTTTCATAGCCAAGGGAGATGCATATGAATTATTACGACAGAAAACAGCACATACTTGAAATCCTTACGGTAAGCGGCGGCATTTCCAACATTAATACTCTATGCAAAAAAATCTTCTCTTCCCCCTCCACCATCCGCAGGGATCTGATTACCCTGGAGGAGGAAGGCATTATACGCCGCCACCACGGTTATGTCTCTGTGGTGGCCAAAAGCGCCACAGAAAGCCCCATCGGCATGCGCCGCATTGAAAATCAGGATAAAAAAATGGCCATGGCCGAAGCAGCCAAAAATTTATTCCATGACAATATGGTGATTTTTTTAGACTCCTCCTCCACCGTCAGCTACCTGGCCGCCGGTTTAAAATCCAGAAAAAATATTACCGTGATCACCAATGGCATCAATGTGGCCAGCCAGCTGATGAATGCCCAGAATATCCGATGCTATCTATGTCCCGGTGTACTAAAGCCCAACTCTCTTTCCATCATCGGGGAGTATGCCTCTGCTTTTCTGGAGAATTTCCACGCTGAGGCTGTCTTTTTTTCCTGTAAAGCCATCAATGCCCGGGGGATTTTTGAAGGCAATGACGCCCAGGGACTGGTAAAGCGGAAAATGCTGGAAAATGCAGACCGGGGGATTTTGCTTTGTGACAACACCAAAGAACTGTCTTCCGGTTTTTTCAAGCTCTGCCCCCTGAAGCAGGTGCATACTTTGGTAAGCAACGCCCCCTTTTCGGAAGAACTGGAGGAAAGCCTGCAGGCCAATATGAAAGAATTAATTTATGCCAAAAAAGCAGAGAAACAATAGGATTTTCAGATTCTAATATGATACAATGATATATTATACAGCAGACAGGAGGAAATATGGAATTAACCTACACAAAAATCAATACATCCAATGTGAATGTCCCCTTGAAGGTACTGCCGGGACATTTTGCCACCAACCATGCCCATACGAACTATCACCTGGATCTGACCACCTTAAAAAGCCG
>CALISX010000531.1 GCA_938041725.1 uncultured Lachnoanaerobaculum sp. | reverse complement strand
CAGTAGCTGCAAAAGCAGTCATGGCACCGCCAACAGAAAGAACAGCTGCTGCAGAAATCAATGCAGCAATTTTCGTTTGCTTTCTCATAATGAATGCATCTCCTTTGTTTTTGAAATCCTTATTTTTGAAATTCCTAATTGCGTCGAATAAGATGATACTATTGTTTTAGCGTAAAATCAAGCCTTAAATGTATCCCTCATGACATTGCCTAGTATACCTTTTTCCATAAAACCAGGCAATATATTTTCTTTTTCCGATTTCTTACAAAAAATTTACATTTTGAAATAGTTTCTGTTATGGAATTATGGGGATTCTCGAATCAATTCCAACAGTGCAGAGACGCACAGATCTATATGTATGGTGGTGCCAGACCGCCCGGTATGGGGTTTACTATACCATGAATCATGGTATAATGTTCATATACACTTTAATTTTCGCATTATTGAACTACCAGTTTGGAAAGGAGTTGCCATGGACAAGATGCCCCTTTTACTGCGGGAGCTGGGAGAGCACCCTCTCCTGACCCAAAGGGAACTGGCCCGGAAAATGGATATTTCCCTGGGCTCTGTCAATGCCCTGATGGGCCGGGCCCAGGAGGAAGGGCTGATTCAAAAACAGACTTGGAATACGGACTGCCCCTGGGAATTAACCCCGCAGGGTTTATCATTTCTGAAGGGATTTCAGGCAGACCGGGGAGTAATTATGGCAGCTGGCTTTGGCTCCCGCTTTGTTCCCTTAACCTTTGAAACCCCCAAAGGCCTTTTAAAGGTTTTCGGGGAAAGGATGATTGAAAGGCAAATTTGCCAGCTGCGGCAGGCAGGCATTTTCGATATATGGATTGTGGTGGGGTATTTGAAGGAACACTTTGAATACTTAATTGACAAATATCAGGTGAAGCTTTTATATAATCCGGAATATTCTCAAAAAAATACTTTGGCTACTTTGTATCATGCCAGAGCCTTGTTTTATGAGCATAATACCTATCTTCTTTCCTCCGACAACTGGCTGCGGGAAAATATGTATCATCTGTATGAGCCCTACAGCTGGTATTCTGCAGCCTACATGGAAGGCCCCACCTCCGAGTGGTGTCTGACCTGCAACCGGAAAAAGATAATTACCCGGGTAGAAATCGGAGGAGCCGACAGCTATGTAATGTACGGCCCTGTATACCTTACCAGGGAGTTTTCCCAGGCTTTTTTGCCGGAGGTGGAAAAATATTACCATCGGCCAGGTACAGAACATTTCTACTGGGAACAGGTGCTGATGGACTGTATTAACCATCCATCCCGGCATCCGGCCCTTCCAGAGCTTTTTGCCTGGCAAAATCCCCGGGATCAGGTGTATGAGTTTGAAAATCTGGAGGAGCTGCGCCGCTTTGATCCCAGTTACAAAGAACGCTCCGGCAGTGAAGCCATGGCCCTGATCTCCCGCATTTTTCAGGTTCCGGAAAGCCAGATACGGGATTTGCGTACTCTGAAGGCGGGTATGACCAATCAATCCTTTTTGTTTTCCGTCTATGACACCCATTATATCTGCCGGATCCCCGGGCCCGGCACCGATGTACTCATTAACCGGGCGGGGGAATATGCCAGCTACCAGGGGGTAAAGGCCCTTGGCATCACCGAAGAGATCCTGTTTTTTGACCCGGACCACGGCTATAAGATTTCCCGTTATTATGAAAATTCCCACAATGCGGATCCCACTAATATGGAAGAAATGGCAGAATGCATGGCTCTGCTGCGAAGGTTCCACGAATCAAAAATCCATGTGGACCATGCCTTTGACCTGCGGGAGCGCATCGACTGTTATGAAATCCTGTGCCGGGACAGCGGCGGGATTTCCTTTGAGGACTATGAGGAGGTAAAAAAACAGATGAAAGAGCTTCTGTCCCTCACAGAGGCTTCCGCCCCCCCAAGGGTGCTGTGCCATATTGACTGTGTGGCAGATAATTTTATTTTCACCTCTGAAGGGCTAAAACTCATTGACTGGGAATATGCGGGTATGGCAGATCCCCTGCTGGACATCGCCATGTGCGCCATTTATTCCTATTACACCAAGGAGGAGGCCATACAGCTTTTGACGATATATCTGCAGCACCCTCCCAGTCCCCAGGAACGGGTCCGTCTCTATGCCTACATGGCTTTAGGAGGATTTTTATGGGCCCTGTGGACAGTGTACAAGGCCAATAAGGGACAGGAATTTGGGGAATATTCTTTAAAAATGTACCGCTATGCCAAAGAGTTTTATATCCACAGTATGGAGGAATCGTGCGTATAGGTCTTTTCGGTACACATAGGGAATGATATAATAGAGTGGAGTATGTCTTTGTTACCGACAATACAGTATAAGGAGGTTCAAAATGAACAAAAAGATGGGAAAAGCAGCTTTGACCGCCTCGTTGGTCGGCCTTATGTCCATCACTTCTGCTACGGGAGTGCTGGCCGCAGGCTGGCAGAACTCCCAGGGCGTCTGGACCTATGTGGAAAGTAATGGCCAAAAACGCAAGGGGTGGATTCAAACCTCTGACGGATATTATTATATGGATCTTTCCACAGGCGCCATGAGCACAGGCTGGAAGAAAATCAATTCCAAATGGTATTATTTTAAATCCAATGGTCTTATGAACACCGGATGGGTGAAGGTGGACGGCACCTGGTACTACAATTTAAACGATGGTGTTCTGGTGCAAAGCAACTGGTTAAAGATCAATACCAATTATTACTATATGCGGGGAACCGGCGCCATGATGACAGGATGGCGGAAAATGGACGGCGCCTGGTATTATTTTAAATCCGACGGACGCTGTGCCTTTGGCTGGAATAAAATCGGCAATGAAAGTTATTTCTTTAAAAACGATGGCAAGATGGTAACCGGCTGGCAGCAGATGGACTCCACCTTCTACTATTTCGATGCCAATGGCGTTATGAAGACCGGCTGGCTCAACGATGGCCAGCACAAGTACTACATGGAGGAGGAAACCGGAGACAACCGGGGCAAAATGTCCTACGGCTGGAAACAAATTTCCGGCACCTGGTATTTCTTTGATGAAAAGGGCTTTATGGTAACAGGATGGGTCAGCTCCAGCGGAAAATACTACTATATGGGCAGTGACGGCAAGATGGTTAAAGGCCAAACCCTCACCATTGACAACAACACCTATACCTTTGATGCCAATGGGGTATGCACCGTACTGGGAGGAACGCCCCAGAACGTGAAAGTGGCAGGAAATTCCAATGGCACCCATTCTGCCTCCACCCAGACCACCACTACGGCCGCCGGCAACGGGACCAGCTCCGGAGCAACTACTGCAGCTGCCACAACCACTGTGGCTGCCACAACCACCACCATAGCCTCTGCTCCTACCACCGGCGCCCCCTCCCCTACATCAGAAAGCCCCACCACCGCTGCCTCCACTGCGGCTGAGGGCACGGGACTTCAGCGAGGCCAGACCTCCGGTCCCCAGTAACAGGAGAATACATGAAAATACAAACATTAATGAAGGCAGCCCTGTCTTTGATCCTGGCTGCCTCCCTCTCTTTGTCAGCTCCTGCATCTGCCTTTGCTGCAGGGGAATGGACCATGCAAAGTCCCGGCAGCTACCGGATGTTAGACGGCAGCACCTTAAACGGCGTCATTGCCCGAGGAATTGACGTATCCCATTACCAAAAGGAAATTGACTGGAATAAGGTGGCTGCGGATGATGTGAACTTTGTAATCCATGGCACCCGGTACAAAGGCGCTGTAGACCCCTATATCCGTAAAAACTTAGAGGCCGCCGATAAGGCCGGCATCCGCCTGGGAGTATATATTTATGGCTATGCCATGACGGTAGCAGAGGCAGAAGCGGAAGCGGATTTTGTCCTGGACATTATCAAGGATTATCCTATTTCCTACCCTGTGGCCTATGATGTGGAGGATGCCAATACCCAGGGAAAGCTTCCCAAGGAGCAGCTTACTGCCATTATCAAGGCATTTTGTGACAAAATTGAGAAAGCCGGATATTATCCCATCCTCTATGCCAATGATTACTGGATTGCCAACAAGCTGGATATGAATGCCCTGAAAAAATATGATATCTGGGTGGCCAGATACAATGTGAAACACTCCTACCCCAATCCGGTGATGTGGCAGGCCACCAGCAATGGCACGGTAAACGGCATCCAGGGAAGGGTAGATATTGACTTCCAGTATAAGTCCTTTGATGATAAAATTCCGGCCAATACCTGGCATACCATCCGAGACAAGACCTATTATTTCCGAAACTACCGAATGGTGAAGGAATCCTGGATCAATGACGGACGGGGAAGCTTCTACATGGATAAAGACGGACTGGTATCCAAGGGCTGGCATACAGACAGGGGCGGTACCTTTTACTTAGACGATGCCACCGGCGCCATGGTCACAGGATGGCTCAATAAAGACAATGCCACCTACTATTTCAATCCCGCTAATGGAGTGATGACCACAGGATGGCTTCGGGATAATAATAAATGGTATTTTGCCGGAAGCGACGGCAAAATACAAACAGGATGGATCGAAGACAACAGACAACGGTACTACTTGAACCTGAATGGAGAGATGCGGACCGGATGGCTGAGCGAAAATAATATCTGGTACTACCTGGCTCCTGCTGGGAACCTGGTTACAGGGTGGATCCAGGATGGCAACACCTGGTATTACAGTGACGAAGAAGGCAGGATGAAAACCGGCTGGATAGATGTCAACCAATCCCGCTATTATCTGGCACCCTCCGGGGCTATGATGACAGGTTGGATCAGCGACGGCACCTCCTGGTATTTTATGGGCCCCACCGGCGCCATGACTGTGGGCTGGGTAAACGACCGAGGCACCTGGTATTACCATGACAACAGCGGAAAGATGAAAACCGGCTGGAATAATATTTCCGGTGCCTGGTACTTCTTAACCTCCTCTGGAGCCATGATGACAGGATGGCTTAATGAAAACGGAACCTGGTACTACTTGAATCCTTCCGGAGATATGGCAAAGGGTATGATAACAGTAAATGGTGTCAATTACTACCTGGGTGAGGATGGCAGGATGCTGTCCAATACCACCCTTTCTTTCAATGGCAGACAGTATACCATCGACAGCTCCGGAGCCGTGCGGGAGGCTTCCCAGGAGAGCAGTCCTGCCTCCTCTCCGGTAGCCGGGAGCGCCTATGGTATCGGGCCCGTAGCCTACTAGCCAAACCGCCATACATAAAGAGGCAATCAAAAATAAACAGCTACGATGGAGGGGGATGTGATTCATGGGAATCACATCCCCCTTCAAATTTGTCCCTTGAAAAAATTCAGCTCCGCCCCAGTATCCTCTCTATCCCCTCACAAATCCGATCTGCCTCCTCCAGGGGCAGATCCGGGTAAATGGGCAGGGTAAGTACCCTTTGGGAAATGTCCCTGGCCACCGGGGTTTTCTCCGGATCAAAGCGGCCCTGATAGCAGGCCAGCGCATTCGTGCAAGGGTAAAAATACTTTCGGGTATAAATCTCTTCTTTCCCAAGCTCTTCATATACCCTGTCCCGAGAGGCAGGCGTATCAAACACCACGGGGAAATATGCGTAATTATACTCCACCTCCCTCCGGAGGGGAGGAAGGGAAAGCCCGGGCGTACTTTTCAGATTTTTTTCGTAGCGCAGGGCCACCTGCTTTCTGTTTTCTATGTATTCATTGATATGTCTTAGATTGCACAAGCCCATGGCCGCACAAAATTCATTCATCTTGGCATTGCTGCCCACAAAGGGCACATTTTCCTTGTCGGAAATTCCAAAGTTTTTTAAATAGTCCAAAGCCCTGCGCAGAGCCGGGTCTTTCAGGGCCACTGCTCCTCCTTCAATCGTATGAAACACCTTGGTGGCATGAAAGCTGTACATACTGGCATCTCCGAAGCTTGCCAGGCTCTGTCCCATATAGCGCTCCCCAAAGGTATGGGCTGCATCATAAATCACCTTTAAATGATGCTTATGGGCAATCCGCTGGATTTCCTCCACCTGACAGGGGTGGCCGTACACATGCACCGGCATAATGGCGCTGGTTTTTTCTGTAATCAAAGCCTCGATTTTGGCAGGATCCATGGTGAAATCCTCCGGGGAAATATCACAAAATACTGGGGTAAGACCATTTCGCACAATGGCATGGGTGGTGGATACAAAGGTAAAGGGGGTGGTAATGACCTCCCCCTTTATCTCCATGGCCTGCAGTATCAGCTCCAAGGCCAAATGGCCATTGACGCACAGCACCAGTTCCGGAGTATCCAGATAATGGGACAGCTCCCTCTCCAGCATCTGGTGGAACTGTCCCATATTGGTGAGCCACCGGCTCTCCCAAATGACCTCCAGCATTTGCATATATTCTTCCTTGGGGGGCAGACTGCTTTTGGTTACAAAAATAGACTCTTTCTTTTTCATAGTATTACAAAAGCTCTATCAGGGCTTTCACATCCTCCATTTTGGTTGCCCAGCTGGTGCAAAAACGAATCAGGCTGTGGTTATCGTCAGCAGAAATCACCCCTTCAAAGGGCGCTAAGACTGCCGTCCTTCCTGTAAATAAAAAAATATCCTCCAGGAACTTAATCCAATATAAAATCAGACATGACCATATTGCTCACATCCAGGCCAAATTCTGTAAGGCGCAAAAAAGGTGCCTTATATTCCAGCAGACCTCTTTGCATATTGATGCCAATGGCCTTTTCAAAAACAATGAACATATCAAGGCCAAAGCGCCGGTTAAACTCGTGAAGGGACACCCCCCGGGTTAAGCGCAGCCCCAAGAACATGAATTCCTCCATATCCTCCCGCATCCCCTGAAGGGTCAGATCCCGGTACAAAGGGGTAATGTCCTGTTTCAAATCCAGAGACATATAGGTTCTGAAATCCCTTTCCACATGGAAACGCCGATGCATCAGATAGCTGTAGGCTCCCAGTCCCAGCCCCAGATATTCCACCCCGGTCCAGTAACCCATATTATGCCGGCACTCCCGACCCTTTTTGGCATAGTTGCTGATCTCATACCGCTCATATCCCTGCTCCGCCAGCACCCGCCTGGTAAGGTGGTACATTTGTCTGTCCGCCTCTTCTGAGGGCAAAAACACCTGCCCCTCTCCCCCGTATTTTGCATAAAACGGAGTGTTCTCCTCCACTATCAAAGAATAAGCGCTGATATGCTCAGGTTTCAGCATACAAACCCGTCTGAGGGTGTCCCGATAACTGTCCAAGGTCTGAAGGGGGATCCCGCTCATTAAATCAATGTTGATATTTTGAAAGCCCGCCTCCCGCGCCATCTGATAGCCGGTTAAAAAATCCCCATAGGTATGGATACGTCCCAGTGTGGCCAGCTCTGCATCCACACTGCTTTGGAGTCCAAAGCTGATGCGGTTCACACCAGACTGCTTGATATACTCCAACTTTCCGGGACTTAGGGTTCCGGGATTGCATTCCATGGTAATCTCCGCCCCGGACTCCAAAATAAAGCTCTCATAGATTGCCGACAAAATATTGGCAATCCAGACTCCCTTCAGGGAGGTGGGGGTTCCCCCCCCTATAAATATGGTGGAAACTTGATAATTTTTATAGAAGGCCCCCTGGGCTCTGATTTCCGCCACCAGCTGATCCACATAGGCCTTCTTGTACACATCGTCAGCAGGAAAGGATAAAAAATCACAATAACCGCATTTTCTCTCACAAAAGGGAATATGAACATACAGTTCCAATTTCTTTTTTCCAGCCATAGCAATACCACATCAGTCTTCGTCCAGTTTTAACACACTCATAAAGGCCTTCTGGGGAATCTCCACATTTCCGATCTGGCGCATTCTCTTCTTTCCCTCTTTTTGTTTCTCTAAAAGCTTTCTTTTCCTGGAAATATCACCGCCGTAACACTTGGCCAATACATCCTTTCGCATAGCCTTCACCGTTTCCCTGGCAATGATCTTGCTGCCCACTGCTGCCTGAATGGGAATCTCAAACAAATGCCTTGGAATCTCATCCTTTAGCTTCTGGCACATTTTCCGTCCC
>CALISX010000530.1 GCA_938041725.1 uncultured Lachnoanaerobaculum sp. | reverse complement strand
CCGGCACGGGAGTTTATATACAGGGGGACGTATGAAAAAACAAATTCAGATTGGTATCTTGGCAGCAGGATGTGGCGTGCTGCTGGCAGGCTCTTTTTTTTCACTAAATTTTTCAGGGAAGCTGCAGCCAAAGCCTAAGGAGCAAACCGCAGCAGTTCAAAGTATGGAAAGGACCTCCCAGGAGGAAAGAGACCCTCAGAAGGAAAACAAGGCAGAAAGCCCTCCAGAAAATGAGATGGAAACGGAAACCAGTGAGGCAGAAACCAGGGAGATGGCCGGGGAAAAGGCAGAAATCAGGGAAGAGCCAAAGGAAATGGCCCCCAGCAATAAAAACAGCCCGGTAAAAGGAGAAGGGGCTGCGTTGGCTGCCCGGGAAACCCAGGGGGAGGGGCAGGAAAATTCCCACCCGGACAAGCCAAAGGAGGCAGTGCCGGATCCAGATTTTCAAAGCAGCTCTCCCCAAAATCTTCAAAGCAGTTCTCAAAGAAAGCTCCAGACAGGGAGATCCTCTTCGCAAAAAGTGGGGAGCCAAAGGCCCAGGCCAAAGGAGTCTGCAGAGCAGACAGCTTCTAAGGAGACAAAGGTCCAGGGGACTCCTTCCCCCAGGGATTTGCCGCCTTCCCAGCCGGAGAGCCGGGACTCCTCCCGGCCCTCTGTCAAACCTGACAGTCGGGAATCCTCATCTGCACCGGCTCAGCCGGAGAGCCAGAGCTTTGCACGGCCCAGAAAGGAACCTCCAGCCCAGCCGGTGCCGGAGACAAAACCCCAGCCGGAAACACCGCCTTCCCCTTCGATACCCCAAAGGGAAAGCTTTGTGGTGCTGGATACCCATTTGAATGCAGAGGGGATTTTGGAATATGCCTCCGGCCATTCGGTAACACTGCCGGATCAGATACTGGTGGGGCTGATGCAAACCGGGGAAAATCCTGGAAAAGAACTGCCGGTGCGCTGGGCCGGCAAAGATTTACAGCGGGTTCTGCAGGGAGAGAAGGGCAGCTATGTTTTGCAGGTACAGCTGCTGGAGAATCTGGTGATCCATGATGTGGACCATGGAAAAGCGGAATTTTCGGTTAAAATAAGACTTTATTAGGGGGAAGTATGAAAAAGAGACAGATAGGGGCTGTGCTGGCCCTTTGCCTGACCATTTGTCAGATTGGCCTGATGGTGCCGGCCCAGGCCAGCCAGGAGGGGGACAATGTCCCTTTCCAGGCTGAACAGGAGGATTTGCCCAGGGGGGAATGGGAGCAGTCCCAAAGATCAGACGGCAAAGCCCGGGAGGAGACAGAGGAAATACCGGGAGATCAACCGGTTCGGGTTATTGTGGAACTGGAAAAAAATTCGATTTTAGAGGAGGCCATTGCCAGGGACCAGGAATATTCGGAACTGCCTGAAAAATTTATTGAGAAAAAAACCCAGGAGATCTTGAAGGATCAAAAAAAGACCCTGCAGGAGATTCGCTCGGAAGTAGAGGTGGACACCTCCCAGCTCAGAAGCTATGATACGGTGCTGAATGGAATGGCCTTTTCCGTACAGGAAAAGGATATTAACCGGCTGGAAGAGATAGAGGGGGTGAGCCATGTATACATTGCCCAGGAGTATGCCAGGCCATTGCTGCAATCCTCCTCGGAAATGATTGGCTCCGATTATGTACACAACAGCCTTCGATACAGGGGGGAGGGAATGGTGGTGGCCGTGATTGATTCCGGGCTGGACTACCGTCATAAGGCCTTTCATCTGCAAAAGGAGGAGGGGGTGAAGCTGGATGAGGGGGCCAGCCGGAGGCTGATCCGGGAAAACCACCTAAAGGGAAAATATTATTCTGCCAAAATCCCCTATGGATATAATTATTATGACCACAGTGACAATCTCTATGACAGCTATGGTGTGATGCATGGGATGCATGTGGCAGGGATTGTGGGAGCCAATGATGCAGAGGCCGGTTTATATGGGGTGGCTCCAGAGGCCCAGATCCTGGCCATGAAGATTTTTTCAGATGATCTGCAGTATCCCACCACCTTTACCGACATTTGGCTTAAGGCTTTGGATGATGCCATTACCCTGAAGGCGGATGCGGTGAATATGAGTCTGGGCTCCGCTGCAGGCTTTTCCATTGAGGGCAGGGAGTACCCTGAGGAAAAGGGGATGGAGCGGGCCAAAAAGGCAGGGGGCTTTGTAAGCATTGCGGCAGGAAATGACGGAAGCTTAATGGATGGGAACCGGTATGGGGAAAAGGCTTTGGAGGAAAATTATGATACAGCACTGATTGCCAATCCAGCTCTGGATGAGCCGGGGATGGCGGTGGCGTCTATGGAAAATACCAAAAAAACGGTTCCCATCCTGACCTGGAAGGATCGGAATGGCAGAGAGGTGCAGGACAATATAACCATCCAGGTGCCGGAGGGACAAAAAGGAATTGTATCGGGAAAGTTTGTGGATCTGGGACAGGGACAGAACCTAGCCTCAGTCAATCTCCAGGGAAAAATTGCCCTGGTGGAAATCCCGGATAAAACAGCAGGTTTTGGGGAGATACTGGATCAGACAGCCCAAAAGAATCCTCTGGCTTTGGTGCTGTATAACAGCGCTGCCCAGGGGGAAAAAATCGGCTCCTCCCTGGAGATCACAGGCAGAGCCGCTGCTTTTGTGACAGCCAGAATCAAGCGTTCCACCTATGAGGCCATCAAAGAGGAAAGCCTTTATTCCATGCGTTTTACTTTGAACATTCACACACAGCCGGTGGCTGTCAATAACCCTTTGGCCGGGCGTATGTCCACCTTTTCCTCCTGGGGCCCTACGCCGGATCTGAGGATGAAACCGGAAATCACGGCTCCCGGCGGCAATATTTATTCCACCAAGGAGGATGATGGGTATCAAAATATGTCCGGAACCTCCATGGCAGCCCCCCAGGTGGCCGGAGCAGCAGCCCTGGCCATGCAGTACCTGAAGGAACAAAAGCTGGAGGGCAATCCGGCGGATCTGGCCAAAACCCTTTTGATGAATACCGCCGTTCCCATTGTGGATGCAGATTCCTATGGGGGTAGCACCCCGTATTTTGTCCGTCAGCAGGGAGCAGGAGCCATGGATATAAAGGGGGCTTTGGAGAGCGGAGCCTTGGTAACGGCCACCGGCACCCATGATGCTTTGGAGGATGGAAAGCTGGAGCTGGGGCAGTTACAGGAAAAAAAGTTCCAGGCCAGGCTGCGGATACAGAATTTCTCCAAAGAAGACAAGATCTATTCTGTATATGGGGAGGCCATTTATGAACCGGCAGAAGGAGGAAGGCGAAGCGGCATTCCAGGGCATTTGCTTTCAGATCAGGACAACAAAGAGGAAACAGTAGAGGTAAAGGCAGGGGAAAGCAGGATAGTCACCATGGAATTTGATTATTCTGACGGGGACGCTCTGAGGGAAAACAATTTTTTAGAGGGATTTATCTATCTAAAGGGCATCAATACCCAGGATTTAAGTGTTCCCTTTTTGGGCTTTTACGGAGATTGGAGCAGCGCCAGGGCTTTGGATGCCTTCCAGCTTCCGGAAAAGCAGGGAGCTGAAAGGTCGGTGCAGCTGTATGCGAATCAGGATAATAAAATAACCTCTTCTTTGTTTGTAACAGAACATTTGCTGGCTTTGCCCGTGGTGGAAAACACCCTGTATTTTGCGCCGGGAAATGAATACTACGGAAAGGTGGGGGTCCGCATTGCACCCCTTCGAAACATTGAAGAACTAACCTATTCCATACTGGATGGGGAGACGGGACAGGAGCTGCGGACCCTGGGTATGAGCCGGTCTGTCCGGAAGCTGTATCGTCTGGATGTGAACAAGAGCTTTCGGATCATGCCGGATTCCCTTTGGGACGGTCTGCTTTCCGGGGAAAGACTCCAGGAGGGCAGGGAATATATCTACCGCATCAAGGCCAGGTTAAATACCGGAGGCTTGGGAGAACAGAAGGAGCAGATTTATGATTATCCCATTAAATGTGATACAACCTCTCCCCGGTTTTTGGACATCGGAGGGGAAAGGGTTTTGATGCAGGACCTGGGGGACCGGATGAAACGGATTACCTTTCAGGTGGAGGATACAGGAAGCGGTCTGGCGGATGTATATCTCCAGTCTATGAAATATGTGGAGGAGTCCTCCGGGGCCAGGATTCCCAAGTACAGCAAGTATGTCAAGCTGACCTTCACCGATGAAGCCATGCGGGAGGGAAAGCTTCTTCCCAAGGTGGAGGAGGGGAAGTTGATTATCCCAGGAGAACTGATTCCCCGGACACCGGAGGACAACACAGAGATTTTTGTGAACCGAAATGGAAACAGAAACCGTCCGGTGGAGATTGTCACCGACTATTTTGCAGATACCAGCCATGTGATGGTACTGGCCCAGGATATGCTGACCAATTCGGAACAGGTGATTGTACCCACGGGAGAAAGCAAAAATTACAGCAGCGTTATTTTTATGAACTATGCCTATGACCTGAAAAAAGCAGGGGCTCAGGTCTATGTCAATGACCACCTGCTGGACCGGGAAATCTATGGAGTGGATGGTGAAAGGGCTGTCATCAAAATTCAGCTTCCCAAGGGGAAGTATCTCCATCAGTTCAGTATCCGGAAAATGAAAAAGCAAACCTTTTTTATGAAGGAAGGAGAGGTGCAGTATGAGCATTTGGCGCCCTATCATTTCCAATACGATCCGGAGGAAAATTTTGTTACCATAGAGGTGGAGGGACTGACCTCTGCTCTGGAAGTGTATACCACCGTCAAAGAGGGAACCATGCCCCGGATCATTCCAAAAACCCAGGTGGATCTGGATCTTTCTGCCTTTGATTCCAAGGAATTCCAGGAGATCAAGGTAGACAACCAAAGGGTGTATGTGGATCCTTTGACTAAAAAAATCCAGGTGGAAACCGGTATCCTGCGGTTGGAGGGAGTTTTTGCCCCGGGGGCGGATAAGAAAATCCACTCTGTGATTCTCCGGCAGGGGGGCGTGGACCAGATATTGAAAAAAAGGATGAATTTTGATATTGTAGAGGGAAAAACCGGCTATTCCCTTTCTTCTTATTCCATTTATCTATGTCTTCCCATTCAGGGGGAAGCCAGTTTGATTCTGGAATATGAAAATCCAAAGGCCACCTCCTCCAATGCCCAGGCCCCTTCCCGGGAGGAAGGGACTAAAGATGGCATGGAAGAACAGGCCACCGGCAGCAATGCCAAAAAGCAAAGGTATCCTGTCATCTTTATCCAAAGTCCGGGGCTTTTGGATGTGCTGGGAGAGAAAAATCTGGTGGATGGAAATATTTCCGTCAAGGGTTTTGTGGGAAATATTAAGCCCGGGGACGAAATAGAATCCTTATCCTTGTTTTTGGTGGATGCAGAAGGGAACCCTTTGGGAGAAGAAGTGGTTTTGCATAAGGAGGATTTCACATTGGATTATCCCAAAATAGGAAGTCTCTCTGGTATGCTGAGAAATGGTGTAGGGTATTTCTTTGAGACAAAAATCAAGCCCAAGGGCTTTGGAGTCAATCTAAAGGCCAGGCTGCTGACCAAAAATCAAGAAACAGCCAGTATTGTCCGGCGGTTTTTTCTGGATCAAACCCTGCCCCAGGTATCCTACCAGGTGGCAGACAGAAAGCTGGGGGATGCTGTGGCAAGGATCAGGATTTCTGCCAAAGACGACTCTTTAAAGCTCAAGCTCTATCGGAATGATTCTCTGGTGGGCATGGCGGATAAAACCGACCAAACCTTTATACAGGGAGGAGTGGCGATTGAAAAGGAGATAGAGGTTTCCCTCCATCCGGGCCAGAATGAAATCCGGCTGCTGGCTGTGGATTTGGCAGGGGGAAAGAGGGAGCTAAGGGTGTATCTGTATCGGACAGCATCGGGAGAGAGCGCCTCCTCTGCTCCATAAAAAACAAGCATGCCTTGTCCTTTATCATAGCTTTTGAAAGAGGAACGGATAACCGGACCTCCAGCTTTCTTGAGCTGGAGGTCTTTTTTTGTTACAATCATGGCAGCCCGATGTAGATTTTAGGAAGAAAACAGGAAAGAATGGAAATAAAGGATTTAGAGAAACGAAAAAAGATGGTCATGGACTTCTTGGGGGATCCCCTGTATGTTCCCATGAAGATCAAGGAGATGGCAGTATTCTTTGGTATCACCAGGGAAAACCGCAGAGAGCTGGAAGAGGTGCTGCTGGCCTTGATTGCCCAGGGAAAGGTGGAACGAACCAAAAAAGGGAAGTTCATCAAGGCAAAGGCCAGACTTGTTGAGGGAGAATTTTTGGCCAATCCCAGAGGTTTTGGTTTTGTCCGGGTGGAAGGCATGGAAGAGGATATTTTTATTCCGGCAGAGGGGATTAAAAACGCCCTGCATAAAGACCGGGTTCAGGTGATGCTGGAGGAGGCCCCTCCGGGGAAAAGACAGGAGGGGCATGTGGTGCGGATTTTAGACCATGCCAACAAAACTCTGGTGGGAATGTATCGGCAAAACAATGCCTTTGGCTTTGTGCTGCCGGATGATATCAAAATTCAAAGGGATATCCACATCGGACCAGGCCTTTCCGAACAGGCCAAAACCGGAGACAAGGTGGTGGTGGAACTGCTTTCCTTTGGGGAAGGGAAGAAAAAGCCCGAGGGCCGGGTGGTGGAGATTTTGGGAAAGAAAAATGAAAAGGGGGTGGATATTCTATCTCTGGCGGAGAGTTTTTCCCTGCCCAGAGAATTTCCCCCGGAGGTGAGGGAGGAGGCTAAGCATTTGGAATCCCTTCGCCTTACTCCGGAACGCAGGGATTTCAGGGATCTGGTTACTGTAACCATTGACGGAGAGGATGCCAAGGATCTGGATGATGCCGTTACATTGGAGCGGGAGGGGGCGCTGTGGCGTCTGGGGGTGCATATTGCGGATGTGAGCCATTATGTAAGGCAGGGAAGCGCCCTGGACTGGGAAGCGCTGAAGCGGGGCACCAGTGTTTACCTGGTGGACCGGGTCATTCCCATGCTCCCTCCGGAGCTAAGCAATGGCATCTGTTCCCTGAACCAGGGGGAGGACAGACTGGCCCTTTCCTGTATCATGGATATTGATGAAAAGGGACATATAGTGGGGCATGAAATTACAGAAAGCATCATTCAAGTCAACCAGAGGATGACCTATACCGATGTGAATGCCATTTTGATGGAAAAGGAGGCCCCCCAAAGAAAGCAGTATAAGGAATATATATCTTTATTTAAGGATTTTGCAAGGGTGTCCCGGCTTTTGCGAAAAAACCGGGAAAGAAGAGGGGCCATTGATTTTGATCTGCCGGAGAGCAAGGTGATTTTAGACCAAAGGGGCCGGGCGGTGGACATTAAGCCCTATGAAAGAAATGCTGCTACAAATTTAATCGAGGACTTCATGCTGGCGGCCAATGAAACTGTGGCAGAGGAATACTTTTGGCAGGAACTTCCCTTTTTGTACCGGGTGCATGAAAAACCGGATCCGGAGAAGCTCAAAAGCCTGGGGATTTTTATCAACCAGTTTGGTTTTTCTTTGCGGCAAAAAAACGGAGATATTTTATCCAAGGAGCTGCAAAAACTTTTGCAAAAAATTACCGGCACACCTGGGGAGGCTGTCATCAGCCGGATTATGCTGCGCAGTATGAAGCAGGCCAGGTATGATACGGAATGTCTGGGGCATTACGGGCTGGCGGCCAAGTATTACACCCATTTTACTTCCCCCATAAGACGCTACCCGGATCTGCAGATTCACCGTATTATAAAAGAAAATATACAGGGGGGAATCCAAAAAAAGAAGCTGGAGTATTACCGGGCCATTCTCCCCCATGTGGCGGAACAAGCCTCTGTTATGGAACGAAGGGCTGAGGAGGCGGAGCGGGAAACGGTAAAATATAAAAAATGCGAATACATGCTTCGTCACCTGGGGGAGGAGTTTGAGGGAGTAATCAGCGGAGTCACGGGTTTCGGGCTGTTTGTGGAGCTGGAGAATACGGTGGAGGGCTTTGTGCGTTTGTCGGATATTCCCGGGGATTACTTTGTATATGACCAGGAGGC
>CALISX010000529.1 GCA_938041725.1 uncultured Lachnoanaerobaculum sp. | reverse complement strand
AAACCTTGATCTATACGGTGTGATTGCCAAAAATCAAGCAGCAGAAACCATGGAAGAAGAAGGAGACAAAGACGTTACAAGTTGCCCGGAGGTTATCCAAATGCTTCCAAAGGGTACCCGGAAAAAGAA
This sequence comes from uncultured Lachnoanaerobaculum sp., assembly GCA_938041725.1. Lineage (GTDB taxonomy): Bacteria > Bacillota > Clostridia > Lachnospirales > Lachnospiraceae > Lachnoanaerobaculum. The sequence continues at coordinate 3,801 of CALISX010000529.1, read as the reverse complement.
GGAGGAACAGGAAGATATGGAATTTATGGAAAAACTAATGAAAGCATATGAGGCGTATTAAGGAGGAACGCATATGAAACGTACTATACAGAGGTTAAAGGACTTCATGAATGAATCTGGAAAAAGCCAAAACCAGATTGCTAAGGAATTGGGCTTGTCCGGTGCAACTATCTCACAATTTTTAGACGGAAGCTATAAGGGGGATAACGGCCGAATTGCAACGGATATAGAGAATTATCTTGCATTAGCCTTTGAACGGAATTTAAGCACTGATAAAACAGTATTTAACGTGAATTTAATGAATACTAAAAAAGTGCTGTTTGCCTGCCGGTATGCACATAAAAGCAATGATATTGCTTTAGTGAGCGGAGCAGCAGGAGCTGGGAAAACAACTGCTTTAAGATATTATAGAGATAACAACCCCGGAACTCTCTATATAGAGGCTACCCCCTGCATGACCTCTACCAAAAGTATTTTACGAGCTATTGGAAAAAGCATTGGGAAGAATATCATCACCAATGCAGATGAATTTCTGGAAGAAATATGCAAGTCTTTGAGAGGCAGCAACCGTTTAATTATCATGGATGAAGCGGATCATCTCCCTTTTAAAGCCTTACAGCTTTTACGATCTATAAATGACCGGGCAGGCGTAGGCATTATATTATCTGGGAATGACCGCATCTATACACAAATGACTACCGGCCAAAAAAGCTATGAGTTGGAGCAGCTTAAAACCAGAATCATTGTAAAGTCAAAGGTATCCAACGAATATACAGCGGAGGAACTAACTGTGATATTCCCTTTGTTGGATAGTCGGGCCGTGCTGGTTATGGCCGTTATTGCGGAAAATGAAAGCTTAAGAAGTGCAAGAAAGATTTACAACATTGCTTGTGAATTATTGGAGGAAGGGAAAGGAAAGATTACAACAGGATTATTAATGACGGCACAAAGGAATATTTTGGGGACAGTATATAAATAATGGGATTGGCTACATAAATTGCCAACCCCAAAGATTATCAAGTAATGATAATCCCAAACGCAAATAAAGGATAACATTATTTCGGAATAAATACAAGCCTCATCATTCATTTTAAGGCATTTATAGGGCCCGTGGAGGATGCTCTAATGTAGGCCCTATATTCCTAGAATCAGAATAGTTAAACGCAAATTAAACGCCGTTAAACGTATTTTAAACGGTATTGTGCCTATACGCACAAAGGGAAATGGAAAAATCAGGAGGATAACCATGAGAAAAGATTGCATCAACAGGATCATTGACACTTTATATACCGAGGTCATGCTGAACTTAGAACAAGAGAACAACGAATACAAGAAGTATACACAGGAAGAAATGGCATTCAAAAAATATGTTGAAAGCCTAGGGATTTCAGCAGCTGACAAAATGGACTTAAATAACAAGCTCTATTTTTTAAGTTCCCGCTTATCTTATTTGTTATTCATAGAGGGATTGCGAGCAAGTAAAACTGTCACAAACCTTTTGAGTGACGAGAACTTAAATAAGGTTATCGTGTAAAGGAGGGTAAATATTTGAGCATTATAGAAAAACTTATCGAGAAAGATATTCCCTGCAAATTTCAGGGTATCATTGATATTATAGGGAAAGATAAGTTTCTGGAGCTGTTGGACAAGGAGGGAGGGAAAAAGATCTATTTACCGCAAAAGGAAAATTTCGAACTGCATGTGATAAGCCGTCTAGTATATGAAGAACATTTAAATGGAAGCACTGTGACGGAACTTTCAGATAAATACAATTCGCAAGTACATCAAGAAGCATCTTACAGGGGAGGCCTAAAGGTCTCCCTATTTTCATATACCGGAAAATAATGTACTGGCAGGGGGAAGGAGTAAATACTATGATAATAAAAAACAAAAGGAGGATTTTATATTGAATGAAAGTATAGAGGTTCGGGAAAAAAAGGTTAAAGAAAGAGAAGCCCAACTAAATCAGCAAGATCTGGAAGAAGCTGCCAAAAAGCTTTTAAAAGAGAAAGGACTGCCGGAAGAGCTATTGTCCTTTGCTCTACAAGAAAATTTAGAAGAAACCAAAAAGGCTGTTAATGTGATAAAGAAGGTAATTGCAAATGAAATCGAAAAAGCATTAACAGAAGAACTTGGAAAAAAGGCTCCTAAAATACAAGAGCATAAGGGAAATATGGATGCTAATCTTAGCAGTTCTCTATCCCAAAGAATACATGGCATGTTGACCAGTTATGATTCCTATTCTCCATCCAGAACATAAAAAAAATAAGGAGGTTTATCAATGGTAAAAAACTATTTTGATCCGTCAACGGATCCGCAGGGGGTGCGGATCAATGGGGAGGCCCAAAGGCAACTTAAGCGCTCCGTACAGAAAAGAGAGCAATTAAAGAAGATATGCGAGATTGGTAGGCAGATTATTGGAGATGCTTTAGAGAAGATGACAGATGCAGAGTGTGGGAGCGTAGCCAAAGAGCTGCATATTTTGCAAGATCTTTTTGAATCTGCTTATAGCTTTGAATGTCTGATGAAGATGATTCGCCAAGGACAACTTCATTTAGAATACGACAAAGGAGAAGATTGCAATGAATAGCATAGAATTAGCTAAAGTGTTTCAAAAGGAGTTGGATTCCGTTCTGATTGAAGAATCAACAACTGGCTGGATGGATGCATATGCTAAAAAATTCATTCAATATGAAGGCGGAGATACTGTCATGATTGCCGATTTGGAAATGAATGGTTTAGCGGATTATAAGAGAACCTTAGGTTTTCAAAAAGGAAATTTAACACTAAAGTTTAAGCCCTATAAAATGACTCAGGATAGAGGCAGAAGCTTTATGATTGATTCCATGGATGTAGACGAAAGTAATTTCGTTGCAAGTGCAACCACGGTATTAGGGGAGTTCCAACGAACTCATGTAGTTCCGGAAATAGATTCATACCGATATTCTAAGATTGCAAAGGAAGCAATGGCGGAAAATCGGGCAACGTATGGATATACCCCCACAAAAGAAACCATATTTGAAAAGATTACAGAAGATATTACCCAAATTCAGGAGCAAGTTGGGATGGCAACAGATTTGGTGATTACAATGCCGATTAGCGTTGCTAATACCTTTTACAATTCTGATAAGGTAAAGAACCTGCTTAATATCACAGAAAACAAAGCGAATCCGGCAGATTCATCCGGCCATATGCAGCTTAATACGGTGATAAAAACTTTGAATGGAATTCCAATCATAACGCCGCCCTCTAGCCGAATGAAAACCGAATATAAGTTTTTTTCTGGAGATCCTTCCGGTACTGAAGCAGAAAAGGGAGGATTTGAAGCTACAAGTACCGCCAAGAATATCAACTGGATTATAGCTGCAAGGCAATCCATTTTAGCGGTCAATAAGTGTGATAAGCCAAGAATTTTTCAGCCAAATGAGAATTTGTATGCGGATGCTTGGAAAATAGATTACCGGCGTTATCATGATCTATGGATACTAAAAAATAGGGTCTCTGGAATTTTGGTAAACATTCGAGAAAGTAAGTAAATCCCTTTAAAAGGGTTTTAAAAGATGCTTTTTAGGTTTGTAGTGAACCCGAAAAGCATCTTTTTCTGTATACATAAAGCAATGTATTTATGCATAATTATTCATTTTTTGTGTATGGAAATTCACTTTTGTTCAGGTTAATTCGGGATAATTCACCTTCTAATTTTGATTTATGGTGTCGGTTTTTTTGATTTATGATGTCGGCTTACAATTGATCATTCCTCTGGATATTTTCAGTTTTCCACCGGTAAGATCTGACAGAAAC
>CALISX010000528.1 GCA_938041725.1 uncultured Lachnoanaerobaculum sp. | reverse complement strand
ATTGCCGGGGCCCATCATGGGAAGCCCCAGGACTATGAAACAGTGGAGTATAGTCTGGAGTCCCATGGCTATCACTATTATGCCTCTCAAAAGGATGTATGGATTCCCCTTTGGCAAACTTTCCTGGAAAATGCAGTGCAAAAAAGCGGATTGGAATCGGCAAAGGCACTTCCCCAGTTGTCTGTCAAAGCACAGGTTCTGCTTTCCGGTCTCCTTGTTATGGCAGACTGGATTGCCAGCAATACCAACTATTTCCCTCTGATTGCAGTGGATAACATGGGCAGCGAAGGGCTTTATCCCCAGCGGATAAAAAAGGGCTGGAAGGATGCAGCTCTGCCGGATTTTTGGACTGCGGAAGAGTATTTTTGGGATGAGGAAATATTTAAAGAACACTTTACTTTTGCTCCCAATCCTGTTCAGCAGGCTGTGCTGGAGACAGCCCAGGAAATAGAGGTGCCAGGCCTGCTTATTATGGAGGCACAAATGGGGGTGGGAAAAACCGAAGCCGCTTTGGCAGCAGCAGAAATCTTTGCCAGCAAAAGGGGCTGCGGCGGCCTGTTTTTCGGGCTTCCCACACAGGCCACTACCAATGGCATCTTTCCAAGATTAAGAGACTGGGCACAAAAGCAATCAGAGAACGTACAGCTTTCCATCCGCCTGGCTCATGGAAAAGCAGAGTTAAATGAGGATTACACCGATTTATTTACCGGAGAAGCCCAAATAGGCAGTGATGAGGATCCGGGTTTGGTGGTACATCAGTTTTTTCTTGGACGCAAGCAATCTCTCTTGTCTGATTTTGTTATTGCGACGGTGGATCAGATTTTAATGGCCGCCTTAAAGCAAAAGCATCTGATGCTGAGACATCTGGGAATGGCTGGAAAGGTGGTCATCATTGATGAATGCCATGCCTATGATGCCTATATGAATGTGTATCTGGACCGGGCGCTGAACTGGATGGGGGCATACCATGTTCCGGTAATTCTTCTTTCTGCCACGCTTCCGGCTGACAGAAGAAGGAATCTGATGAACGCTTACTTAAACCGCAGCAGTCGGGAAATCAAAGCAGACCTGGGAGAATGGACCACCTCCAGAGCCTATCCCCTGCTTACCTGGACAGATGGGAAAAGTGTAAACCATAGAGACATTCCCATGGAAAACACTTCCAAAAGCGTTCATATGGAATGGATCAAGGATTCCCGGCGAATCCCGGTTCTCAGGGAAAAATTACAAAGAGGCGGCTGCGCCCTGGTAATTCTAAGCACTGTAAAACGGGCCCAGGAATTTGCCTTGGAAGTCAGAGAAAACATCCCCGATGCCCGGGTGCTTTTGCTTCATGCAGCCTTTCTCATGCCGGACCGGGCCCAAAAAGAGCAGGAAATTTTACAAAGACTGGGAAAAAAATCCAGGGAAAAGGATAGGGATCATTTAATCGTGATCGGCACCTCTGTTCTGGAACAAAGCCTGGATATTGATGCGGATTTTATGATTACAGATCTTTGCCCCATGGATTTGCTGCTGCAAAGACTGGGACGGCTCCACAGGCATCCTGTACACGATGCAGAGCGCCCTGAAATCCTAAAAAAAGCCCTGTGCTGTATCTCTGAGCCGGAGGATGAAGAATATGAAGGGGGAGCTGCGGCCATTTACGGACAATATCTGTTGATGCGAACCAAGGCAAGGCTGCCAGAACAGATACTCCTACCAAAGGATATTCCGGATTTGGTGCAGGATTGTTATGGAGACTGGGCATATCCAACCCCCGACCCCCAGTATTCCAAAGCAAAACAAGAGGATGATGTCAGAAAGAGAACATTGAAATCCAAGGCAAAAACATACCGCCTGGAAAAGCCCTCGGATTGCGACGCTTTGGATGGCTGGATCAGCAATGTGGACACCAGTCTGACAACAGAGGAAGCGGAGGCCACAGTGCGGGACGGAGAGTACAGCCTGGAGGTTTTGGTTTTTATAAAAAAAGAAGAAGGACTTTTCTATCTTCCCTGGCAAAACAAGGGAAGGGCGGCAGACACAGACCGGCTTCCCTCGGCAGAGGAAAGACGGGAACTGCTAAAGCAAAGGATCAAGCTCCCTGGCGCTTTGTGCCAAAAAGGAAATATTCGCTCCACCTTAATGGAACTGGAGGAAATTCGAAAACCCTATCTTTTGGAATGGAGCTATGATCCGGCATTAAGAGATGAACTGATGCTGCTGTTGGATGACAATCTGCACGCAGAGCTGGGAGGATTTCATCTTACATATTCGCAAACAGAGGGATTGATGTCCCGGAAAGGAGAGAAACAGGATGGAACCGGAATTTAATCTATTGGATGAAAAATGGATCCGGGTCAGAAAAGAAGACTGTACAGTGGAGGAACTTTCTCTAAAAGAAGTATTCTGTCACGCCCATACATGCGCCGACCTGGCCGGGGAAACCCCTGCCCAGGATGTGGCCATGCTTAGGCTTTTATTGGCTATCCTGCACTGCGTTTTTTCCAGAGTAGATGAAGAAGGGACGGAAAGCCCTTTGGAAGAAAAGTCAGAGGTTTATCCCAGATGGAAGGCCCTCTGGGATATGGGGTATTTTCCAGAAAGGCCTATTGCAGAATACCTTGAGAAATGGAGGGACCGGTTTTGGCTGTTCCATGAAACAAGGCCATTTTGGCAGGTTCCCCAGGCAGCCGCCGGTACGGAGTATGATGTTTCAAAATTAAACGGTGAAATATCCGAGAGCAGTAATAAGTTGCGGCTGTTTTCCAACCGTGGAGGAAAGGAAAAGCTTTCCCTCACCTATGGAGAGGCGGCCCGATGGCTGTTGTATATTAATGGATATGATGACACATCGGCCAAACCCAAGAAGAAAGGGCTGGAATCCCCCGGTGCAGGCTGGTTGGGAAAATTAGGCATTATTATTGCTGCCGGTCAAAACCTGTTTGAAACCCTGCTGCTTAATTTTACCTTGCTGGCAGACGGAAGCAGCCTCTGGGATGCACAGAACCTGGCAATATGGGAGCGGGAGACAGCCCCCTGGGAAGAAAGAACACCGATTGGCTGCCCGGACAATCAGGCAGCGCTGCTGACCTTACAATCCCGAAGGCTTCTGCTCCATAGGAATACAGACAAGGCCATAGATGGATTATGTCTACTAGGCGGAGATTTTTTCTCAAAGGAAGCTGCCTTGACCGAGCAGATGACGGTTTGGGGAAGAACCTCTGATAAAAAAAATGTAACCTATCAGCCCAAACGCCACAGACCCGGCACGCAAATGTGGCGTGAATTCGGCGCTGTTTTTTGCGCAGCAGAGGGAAGCCATTTGCCGGGAGTCGTTACATGGAACCGTTATCTCTCAAAGAAAATGAAGAAAGCGGAAAGGCCCTATTGTATTTTTAAAATCATATCGGTGCAATATGGAGATAAGGACTTTTTTGTAAATGATTCCTTTGACGACAGTCTGACCTTTGCAGCTGGGATGCTTGGAGATTTTGATGAAGATGCCAATACAGTTTGGGGGATACGGGTAAAGGAGGAAGTGGAAAAATGTGAAAAATTGTCCCGGATTGTGGGAGACTTTGCCAAAGATCTTTTGATTGCCCAGGGAGGAAGTACAGAACGCAGCAGTGCATTCCAGGATGCAAAAGAGGAATGTTTTGCCAGACTGGATCTTCCCTTTAGAAATTGGCTTTATTCCATTGATCCGGAAAGCCGGGACAAGGAAATGGAGGATACCATTCTCTCCTGGCAGGAAGAGGCAAAAAAACTGGTATTAGAGTTAGGGAAAAGGATGTTTGAAAATACGGATATCTCTGCATTCGTGGGGCGGGAAAAGGAAAAAGAGAAGATATATTATTCCTCACCGGCTGCCTATGAAAAGATGAAGAGAAAAGTCTACGGAGTATATCGATAGACCATCCAATGCAGAACAAAGAAAAAATATCGAAAAACGGAAACCGGCAGTTTAAATACCAGGCGGATTTCCGTTTGCGTGTCGCCCCAAAATAAAGGAGAGAATATGGCATCAACAGACAAAATACATCAGATAGCAAGGTTCGTACACGGAAAAATTCTATCCCTGCAAAAGAATCCCAATGATTCTGCTGTACGGGCCAGTCTGGCAAAAATGCGCCGGGGGATCGGAGAAAAACCGGGGGATCAGGCAGAACTTTGGGAAATGCTTTTTGAAGGCATTCCCGAAGAGCTGGAGGGCTATGGAGAAGAACCCAGCACATCCGAGTGGGCTGTCTATACTGCCTTGACACTGTTTTCCCTGCATCAGCAAGGCAAAGACATCCATCAGGACTTTATGTTTCAGGAAAATATTAACCTGGGAATGGGCATCGGCAGACTGGCTAAGAAAACACCGGACAGTAAAACCGCTGTCATAAGGCGTTTTAATACCATGGCAACCTCCATGGATCTGGTAGAATTAAGCTGGCATTTACGGGGAATTATTCAACTGTTGAAGCGGGAGAGCATTCCTTTGGATTATGGGAACCTGGCAAAAGATTTATATTTGTACCAATCCCTTCAAAATGCTCCTAAGGTCAGGTTAAACTGGGGACGGAATTTTTACAGGGAGCTGAATCGGGAAAAACAAGAAGCAGCCCAAGCCCAGGCCGAAAATCAACCCTCTGCTTGAAGCATAGCCCGGAGACTGCCGGTATCCAGTAACCCCCATGCCGGGGGCCGGCATTACCATAAATATCCGTCCATGTGTCACTTCGCTGCCAAGCAGCTTTCGTGCCGCTGACAGGTATTCACTATATCGTGTATGGGTCTACAGACCGGAAAGGAATACAAATGAATAACAAAAGATTTTATGTAGATTTTCATGTACTGCAAACCGTACCGCCCAGCTGTGTAAACAGAGACGATACGGGAAGCCCTAAAACTGCAGTATATGGGGGAAGTACCAGAGCAAGAGTTTCTTCCCAGGCCTGGAAGCAGGCCATGCGGAAATATTTTGCAGAAAATTTTCCAGAGGACGTCCTGGCAAAAAGAAGTAAAAAGCTGATTTCTTGTATTGCACAGGAAATTCAATCTTTGAACACTTCCTTCAATCCGGAAGACAGTGAAAAAATGGCAAAAAAGGCACTGGAAAACGCCGGGCTAAAGACAAAAAAAGAAAAAAACAAGCCGGAGGAGCTGGACGCATTGTTTTTTATCAGCATGGCCCAAGTCAAGGCATTGGCCAGATTAGCAGCAGATAAAGCAGAGGATAAGGCAGAGTATAAAAAAGCCCTGAAGGACAACCCGAATTTTGAAGTCATTTTATTCGGACGTATGGTGGCAGCAGACCCCTCTCTCAACTATGACGCAGCTTCCCAGGTGGCCCACAGCATTTCTACCCATGCAGTACATGGGGAATATGACTATTTCACAGCAGTAGACGACCTTGCGCCGGAGGACAATGCAGGCGCCGGCCATTTGGGAACAGTGGAATTTAACTCCTCCACTCTGTATCGTTATGCCACTGTCAATATCATGGAATTAAATAAATGGCTTGGGAAAGACACCCCATGGGTGGTAAGAGCTTTTGCGGATGCGTTTATCAACTCCATGCCCACTGGAAAGCAAAATACCTTTGCCAATCGAACCCGTCCGGATGCTGTCTATATCACTCTCCGCAGCGACCAGCCGGTAAATTTCAGCGGAGCCTTTGAAGAAGCCATTCTCAGCAAGTCAGGATATAGCAAGCCTTCCATTGCGAAACTGGCTACGCCCAGGAGAGTTATAAAAACTTTGTGACAAAACCCATATTAAGTCTGGCCGTAGGGGAAGGATTGGACGTGCTTTGCAACACCCAGTCTTTGCCGGAGGTTTTAGACAAACTGGAAACATCTATTCACGATATGTGTAACGAAACCGGAGAGGAAAAATGAGTACATTACTGCTGCGATTGGCAGCGCCATTGCAATCCTGGGGTATTGATTCAAAATATGAAACCAGAAGAACCCAAAGAGAACCTTCTAAAAGCGGCGTCATCGGACTTTTAGCAGCAGCTTTGGGATGGCGCAGAGATGCTGATTTATCCAAATTGACTGCTCTGCGATTCGGAGTGAGGGTAGATCGCAATGGGGAATTGCTGAAGGACTTCCATACTGCGAAGAGCCGCAAAACCTCTTACATTACCCACCGCTACTATCTCTCTGATGCGATTTTTTTGGTGGGTTTGGAATCCGAGGATGAGGATTTTTTATATGAACTGAAGGCAGCCTTGGAGCGCCCCTGCTTCCCCCTGTTCTTAGGAAAACGCTCCTGTCCCCCTACCCTGCCCCTGGTTCTGGAAATCTGCAGCAAGGATTTGGAAACGGCATTGCGGGAAAAAGAAAACTTAAATACAAATCAAAAAAGCATACGAAATAGTAAACGGTACCTCCGTATAGACT
>CALISX010000527.1 GCA_938041725.1 uncultured Lachnoanaerobaculum sp. | reverse complement strand
TAGCACCATAAAGTCCCCAGATGTAGTTCTGATTGGCAAGGTACTGGGCAAAGTAAAAAATTAAATGGGGCTTTTAGTCCTGTTTAAAATATTTTTTTGGAGGCTTTTATGAAAAAAGTGAGAAACATTGTAATTGTGATTATCGCACTGATAGTCATCGGAGCTATTTACGGGGGCTCTAGGGGAAGCAACAACTCTTCCAATTCAAGCTCCAGCTCATCTGCCGGTTCGGATGCAGGATCTGAAGTGGCAACTGAGGAGACCATCTCTTATGCATCCTATACCGCCGAGAACTTAGTTGATGATCTAAAAGGCAACGCCCTTGCGGCTTCCGACAAATACAAGAACCAGTATATCGAAGTTACTGGAAAGCTCGGGAACATCGACAGCAGCGGTGCTTACATTAATGTGGATCCTGAGGGAGATGAATATGTTTTTAATTTTACAAACATTCAATGCTATCTAAAATCTGATGAGCAAAGAGAACAAATTAAGGCTATGCAATCTGGGGATCCTATTACAGTACGTGGAAAATGTTCAGATGTGGGAGAAGTTTTAGGATACAGTATTCAACTTGATAGTATTAATTAGGTTCCCTCTACAAATCCAGGAACTCTGAGCTTCTCCCTACATGCACAGGGGCCCCCACGGGCCCCTCCAGTTGCCGGTTGTTCAACAACTACTGATTGTGGTATTCCTTGCTTGCGTTGCGCAAAGCTTGCGTGGTGTTTCCTGCATGGACTGGGAGGGTAACGCTGATCCAGAAAGACTTAAAGTCCTGGCCGCTCACCTTGGAGTGCAGATACAAGAAGCAGAGCTGGTACCAGCAGTAGGCTTTTCCCCGCATAGGCGGGGGTGATCCTATCGGTTATATACCCTTTAGAGCTATTGAGACTAAAAGAAAGACTGCGGCCATAGCTGGCGAGATTCTATATTTGGGGAGGATGATTTTGAAGAAAAATAAGTATATTGGAGTTACAGAATGGGAAAATTAACAGCCCAAGAAGCCAAGCAGCTCATTGAGATGTTAAAGCGATCCATTGAGAAAGAAGTATATCTGCCGGTCAAAGGGAAAACAATTAAGTTTGATGTACAGGGGGATACTAAGAAACATATGTTTTCGATATCCTTGTACCGTGGTAAAATTAACCCTAACAAAGGCAACTATACCGCATTAATTAAAAAAAGTAATACTGTATTACTGTCTTTAGAAACTTCATCTAAAGCAAGGCATATGAACCCAGATGGGGAAATTATTGAAGGTCCTCATTGGCATATATACACTGAAGAACATGGACGGAGCTATGCATATCCCGCAGCGCCTATAGCTGATAATGATTTTGTTAAAAACACATTGTTGTTTTTAGACGAGTTTCATGTGATAGAGAAACCCGCAATAACGCAGCAGGCATCTCTTGATTTATAAAATGGGATGGAAGGAGGGAATCTATATGGACAGAATAGATAATTTGATGAATAAGTACTTTCATTGGTTAAAGGAACAAGCGAACGCAACAAAAATAGGTGAATATTATGAAATCAATTCACCTTTTTTAGATAGTCAGAACGACTTCATACAGCTTTATGTCAAGTTTGAAAATGATAAAGTCTACTTTACGGATGACGGCTTTACTATAAATTCCCTCGTTCAAAGGGGGTTGAATTTGACATCAAAGCGTGTTAAACAAATAAAAAGTACCCTTGCTCAATTTGGTTTGACTTTGGAGAATAAAACCTGCCTTATTGCTGAAGCGTCTGCGCATAATCCGGAGCAGAGGATGCACATGTTTATTCAGGCAATGCTAAGACTAGATAATATATTTTCTAATCTTCCGGCGCATTCAACATCTACTTTTATAGATGATATAAGCGAGTTCTTTACCCAAAGAGATATCTATTGCCTTAAAAACGTGAAATTCTCTGGCGGTACCGGCTTTGATCATGTGTATGACTTTGCATTTAGCCCGTCAAAAAAACACCCAGAGCGTTTGTGCAATGCTATTAACACCCCAAGTAGAGCGACTATAGATAGCTCTCTATTTTCATGGGTTGATACAAAAAAAATGAGAAGCGAAAATTCTCAGTATATATTGCTGTTAAATGATGAAAATAAAATTCCGGAAAACATTTTGACAGCTATTTCCAATTATGAGGCTACTCCAATACTATGGAGCGAGAGAAACTTCGAAAAGAATTTGGATATGCTTGCATCTTAGCAAGAGAATATGGGAAGAAGCTAGACGTAGAATAAAATAAAAAAAGTCCCCCGTACGCCAATACAGGGGACTTCAGATACACACTTGCGGGAGGATCCCGGAAGGTATACCCACAAACTACAAGAATAAGTATACCATCCAGAACAGCATCCGGCAAGGGTGCTGTTTTTATACCAAAAAAGGAGGTTTTATGGCTACTGCAAAGAAACTGCCCTCCGGGAGGTGGAGGGTGCTTGCTTATGACTACACGGATCCCGACGGAAACCGCAAATATAAGTCCTTTACCGCTGACACGAAGAAGGAGGCAG
>CALISX010000526.1 GCA_938041725.1 uncultured Lachnoanaerobaculum sp. | reverse complement strand
TAATCAAAAGTCTGCTGGGAATTCACAGCCCCTCCACAGTGTTGGAAGAAATGGGTGGTTATACAGTAGAAGGATTTAATCAGGGTATCTCCAAAAAGCAATCCTCCACACAATCTGTGATCCAATCCTGGGCTGCAGGCGTTGGAAACTGGTTTGCATCCAAGCTTGGGATCAGCGGTAACAACTCCACTGAGGCAGGCAAATGGGCCAGTGGAACCGTGGGAGGATTTAATACAGGGCTGAATACCAACTATAAATCTTCTCAAGCATCCATGGAATCATGGGCTAGTGGCATCAGGCTGTGGTTTACAGGAACCGAAGACAGCAAAGGAGTAAATAAGCCGGCATGGACAAAATTTGCTTTGGATATCGTTACCGCATTCAAGAGCAAGATATCCGGATCCTTTAGAGAATCCCAGGGGCCTGTGGAGCAATGGGCGGAAAACGTCCGTAAATGGTTCACAGGGGCAGGATCTGGAAAGGGTGTGAATAAAGAATCCTGGGAGAAATTTGCTACGGACATCATCAATGCATTTAAAACGAAAATACAGCAGTCTTATAAGGATGTACAATCGGCTATGGAGCATTGGGCTGATAATATCCGAAAGTGGTTTGCCGGTGCTGGAGAAAATAAGGGAATCAATAAGGAATCCTGGACAAAGTTTGCTGCTGATATTATTACTGCTTTTAAAACAAAGATTGAACAGGGGCATAATGCCTCCCAGGCTGCTTTGCAGGCATGGGGAAAGCATGTTGCAGAATGGTTCTGGGGAGATGGCAATATAGGCGGAACTGGCGGGCTATATAAGTCTTTTTATAATATGGCAAAGCGTGTGAATGAAGGGTTTGAAAGAGGAATTTCAGACTTTGCACATTTGGCCAAGGCAGCAATCCGCAGATGGGCCAGGGAAACGCTGGAAGAGGCAGAGGAGGAGCTTGATATTCATTCTCCATCCAGGGAGTTTTACTCTATCGCTGAATATGTGGTAAAAGGCTTTAATGCAGGTATTGCTGATATGGCAAAATCCTCCAGAGATGAAGCAAAGGAGTGGCTTTCCGGCGTTACAGATGTTTTCCAGGGGGTGGATATTGGAGTTCCCGTAGGCTTGCATCTTCCAGATGCTGCAGCTTATATACCCAATGTGGCAAAGGGATTTACTACTCCTGCAAGAGCCGGGTATATAGAATCTTTAAAGGGAAACGGGTACGAAAGCGATGTATTAGGCCAGTTGGCTGACAGCATCAGCGGATTTCGCCAGTCCGGAGGTGATCCGGTGCAAATTGTCCTGCATTTTGATGGGGCATTAGGGGCTTTGGCCAGACTTTTAAAGCCGGAGCT
>CALISX010000525.1 GCA_938041725.1 uncultured Lachnoanaerobaculum sp. | reverse complement strand
TAGAAGAGGCTTATGCGGGTGATATTATCGGTATCTTTGACCCGGGTATTTTCTCCATAGGAGATACGGTTTGTTCTGTAGGTGAGAATTTCAGATTTGCAGGCATCCCTACCTTTGCACCTGAGCATTTTGCAAGGGTAAGGCAGGTGGATACCATGAAGAGAAAGCAGTTTTTAAAGGGGGTTTACCAGATTGCCCAGGAGGGCGCCATCCAGATTTTCCAGGAATACAATACGGGAATGGAGGAAATCATTGTGGGAGTGGTGGGAGTGCTGCAGTTTGAGGTGCTGCTCTACCGTTTGAAGAATGAATACGGGGTGGAAGTGAAGCTGGAAAAGCTGCCCTATGAATATATCCGCTGGATTGAAAATCCGGAGTCCGTGAACCTTGATAAGATTGTGGGAACCGGGGATATGAAAAAAATCAAGGATTTAAGGGAGCGGCCTCTTTTGATCTTTATCAATCCCTGGAGTGTGGGTATGGTGGAGGAGAGAAATCCAGGACTGATGCTGTCGGAATTTGGCAGCAATTAAAGGTCTTTAGAATAGCAAAGGAAGATAAAAATGACCAAGTTAAAATATAGGACAGAAATCGAACAGTATGTGGAGGCCCACAGGGAGGATTTGATCCAGGATGTGATCCGTTTGTGCCGGGTGGACAGCCAAAAAAGAGAATATAAGGAAGGCTACCCCTTTGGAGAGGGGGTGGGAATTGCTCTGAATCTGGCTTTGGATATGGCCGCCTCCTATGGTTTTCAAACCAGCAATTATGACAACTATGCGGGGGCTGTAGATCTGAATGACAAGCCAAAGCAGCTGGACATTCTGGCCCATTTGGATGTGGTGCCGGAGGGGGAGGGATGGGAGATTACAGAGCCCTTTTCTCCTCTCTTAAAGGAAGGAAGGATCTATGCCAGGGGGGCTTCCGACAACAAGGGACCGGCAGCAGCATCGCTGCTGGCTTTGCGCTGTGTAAAGGATCTGGGGATTCCCCTGAAAAAGAATGTGCGGCTGGTGCTGGGCACAGACGAGGAATGCGGAGGAGAATGCATTGCCCATTACTATGCCAAAGAGCAGGAGGCGCCCATGACATTTTCCCCCGATGGAGAATACCCGGTGGTCAATATTGAAAAGGGACGGCTTCCAGGGGAATTTGAAGGGAAATTTGAAAAGAAATAAAAAAAGGGCCTTGTGGCTCTTTTTTATTTAAAGCCCAAAAAAACAATTTCCTATTCCCAAAGAAAAAAAAGCGAATAATAAATATGAACTCTCCCAAGTTCCTTTTGTTTTTTCGAATGAAATGACTTCCGATTTTCATTTTACCCTCTCCCCATTCTCCCTTTCCTACAAAAAAGACCCACGATTTTCCGTGAGCCGTAAAATAATTCAAAAAACAGTTTTCAAATCTTAAATACTAATTCAATTTTCAATTTTTGTTTATTAATCTTCGTCATAATGGGCATCTTCTATAACAAATCTTTGGACCGGACCTTCTTCGTTTTCAACAAAAACTTCTTCAAGGTCTGAAAAGCATTCTGCATATTTCATATTATCTTTGATCTTTTCTGAGTCCTGTTCTTCTGAAATATAGTTTTCGATGCTTCAAGTCTTCCTGATAAGGCGCTAAACTTCAAAACGCCTAACTACGATTTAATTGAAAAATCAACGGATGAATATATCCAAAATCACAATCTCAGCAAAAACATCTTAGGTAAAAAACCT
>CALISX010000524.1 GCA_938041725.1 uncultured Lachnoanaerobaculum sp. | reverse complement strand
TGTGCGGTATGATTGTATTGGTATTTTGGGAGAAGAGATCACCTGGTTAAAGGATGCCTTCTCCGGAAAAGGATGATAGTTTGATTAGAAAAAATGAGAAAGAAATTCCAAGATTGAAAACGGCAGCCAATGGGCTGCCCTGTTTGTATTTTCCGGCACTGGAGGAGACAGGGCTGGTGCGCCATGCCTTTACCACAAGGGCGGGGGGTGTCAGTAAGGGAGTCTATGCTGCCTTGAATTTAAGCTTTTCCAGAGAGGGGGATCCCAGGGAAAATGTACTGGAGAATTACCGCAGAGTGGCAGAGGCTATGGGTGTGGAGCTGGAAAGCTTTGTGCTTACCTATCAAACCCATACCACGGCGGTGCGGCAGGTGGGGAAGGAAGACCGGGGGAAGGGAGTCCTGCGGGAAAGGGATTACAGGGATGTGGACGGTTTGATCACCAATGAACCGGGCATTACCCTGGGCACCTTTTTTGCAGACTGCATCCCCCTGTATTTTTTGGATCCCAAAACCAAATCCATCGGCCTTGCCCATTCCGGCTGGCGGGGGACTGCGGGACAGATGGGGGCTGCCATCCTGAAGGCCATGGAGGAGGCCTATGGCACCCGGGCCGGGGACGTGCTGGCTGCCATCGGGCCGGGGATTTGCAGGGACTGTTACCAGGTGAGTGAGGAAGTATATGAAGCCTTCTCCCGATGCTTTGCTTCGGGAGAAATGGAGATGATTTTCACTCCGGACACCCCGGGACATTATCTTTTGGATTTGTGGCTGGCCAATGTGCTGGTTTTAAAAAATGCGGGGGTGAGGGAGGAGAATATCTCCTGTTCCAATATTTGTACGGCAGAAAATACAGATATGCTGTATTCCCATCGAAAAATGGGAGAAAACAGGGGAAATATGGCAGCATTTTTGGCGCTGCGGTAAGAACCTCTGTTTTCCCATTCTTGTGAATGACATTTTTGTGTTGTATAATAGGGTGGTTGGAGCGGTACTGATTATGGTGCTTTGGATACAAGGCACGGAGATTATGAGGAAAGAAAAATGGCTGATTGGAAAGAAACTTTGTCTGGATATCTGCAGACGGCAGGAAACTATGGAAAGGCAGCGGCCCAAAGTGCTGCCAAGAAGGGGAAGGAAATTGCAAACACCTCCAAATGTAAAAGGGAGATTGGTTTTGAGGAGGATATGATCCGCTCCTATAAGATGGTCATTGGAGAGTATGTGATGGCTCATGATCTTTTGGGAGAGGATCCGGTGATCCAGGAGCAAAGGGAAAGGATTCGGGAGTGCACCGAAAAGATCCAGGCGCTTCAGGAAAGGATCCGGGTGCTGCAATCCAAAAAATAAGGATGACAGAGAGGAAGAGATATGAAACCATATAGGGAAATGACAAAAGGGGAGCTGGAGGCTCTGTACAAGAGTTTAAAGCTGGAATACAGGCAGATGCAGTCCAAGGATTTAAGACTGGATATGAGCAGGGGAAAACCAAGCCTGGATCAGCTGGATATTTCCATGGGACTTATGGATGTGCTGTCCTCCGAGGCGGATCTTACCAGCGATGATGGATCCGACTGCAGGAACTATGGAATTCTGGAGGGGATCCCGGAGGCCAAGGTGCTGCTGGCGGATATGATGGAGGTGCCCCCGGACAATTTGATTATCTACGGCAACTCCAGCTTAAATGTAATGTATGATACCATTTCCAGGTCCTATACCCATGGAGTCATGGGTTCTACTCCCTGGTGCAAACTGGACAAGGTGAAGTTTTTATGCATTGTGCCGGGATATGACAGGCATTTTGCCATTACAGAGTATTTCGGCTTTGAAAACATTCCCGTACCCATGCTGGAGTATGGACCGGATATGGATATGGTGGAAAGGCTGGTGGCCTCCGATGAGTCCATTAAGGGAATCTGGTGTGTGCCGAAGTATTCCAATCCCACAGGAAACTCCTATTCTGAGGAGGTGGTGCGCCGGTTTGCCAGATTAAAACCCGCCGCCAAGGACTTCCGTATTTACTGGGACAATGCCTATACCATTCATCATTTGTATGATATGGATCAGGACTATATCATTGAAATCTTAGGGGAGTGCAAAAGAGCGGGAAACCCGGATATGGTATATAAATTTGCCTCTACTTCCAAGGTAACCTTCCCCGGTTCCGGCCTGGCCGCTTTGGCTGCCTCTTTGAACAATCTGGAGGCCATAAAGGAACAGCTGAAGATTCAAACCATCGGCCATGACAAGGTAAATCAGCTTCGCCATGTGCGGTATTTTAAGGATATCCACGGTATGGTGGAGCATATGAAAAAACATGCGGATTCTCTGCGTCCCAAGTTTGAAATGGTGCTGCATATTTTGGATCAGGAGCTTTCAGAGCTGGGCATTGCCTCCTGGACCAAGCCCAAGGGAGGATATTTTATTTCCTTTGATACCATGGAGGGCTGCGCCAAGGAGGTGGTGTCAAGGTGTAAAAAGGCAGGTGTGGTTCTGACCGATGCCGGAGCCACCTTCCCCGGGGGACTGGATCCCAAAGACACCAATATCCGCATTGCTCCCTCCTTCCCGCCCATTTCTGATTTGGAAACTGCCACCAAGCTGCTGTGTCTTTGCACCAAACTGGTGGCGGCGAAGAAGCTTTTAGAAAGCAGCAGAGAAGAAAATAAGGAGAGTCAAGAGGATGCCCAGTAACAGGGAGGATATATGAAAGAGACTTTAAGACATTTTCGTAAACTTTTTCCAGTGGTTTTTGCAGTGATTTTTATGATAAGCGCAGCAATGGCACAGGAGAAATCCTATGGGGCCTCAGCCTCTGGGGAAATGGGAGTGGCTTACAGTATGCATTTTGCCCAGCTGGGCACCAAGGAAGTGGAGGACAATACAGCCCTGTCCTCCACCACCTTTCCCAACGCCTTTTCCGCCAGGCTGTATAACCAGCCCAAGGGGGTAAGCGGAACCATCCAGTACCAGGTGAATTTGAGCCGGTCGGGATGGCTTCCTGTGGCGGAGAACGGACAGACCACAGGCAACCGCAGCTCCTCCCAGGCTTTGGAATCGGTGAAGGTATGGCTGAACGGGGATTTGGCCAAGAGATATGATGTGTATACCAGTGTACAGGTGGACGGGAAATGGTCCAAATGGTATACCAATGGAACCAAGGCCGGCAAAGAGGGAGTTGGCAAGCATATCACAGGGGTTTGGATTGCCATTGCAAAAAAGGGGGCCCCGGCTCCCAAGGATGCAGGAAAGGCCTTTACCCTGGGGGAAGCATCGGTGCCAAGCGGCAAGGTGCGGAAGCTGGATACCAGTAAACCCATGATTGCCCTGACCTTTGACGACGGCCCCTCCACAGGCAACACAGACAAGGTGCTGGATGCATTGGTGGCCAGCGGAGGAAAGGCCACCTTCTTTGTGGTGGGACAAAGCATTAGTGGAGAGAGGGTAAAGCCTTTGGTCAGAGCAGCCTCTTTGGGGATGGAGATCGGCAACCACTCCTGGGCCCATGAAAATCTGGTAAAGCTTTCCCAGGCCCAGGTAAGGGAATCCCTGACCAAAACCAATGCAAAGATCAAGGAGATAACCGGGTTGGATACGGTTTTGGTGCGGCCTCCCTATGGAAGCTTTAACGCCAGCACCAAGGAGGTGTTAAAATCCATGGGTTCTCCTGCGATCCTGTGGTCCATTGATACTCTGGACTGGAAAACAAAGAACACCCAAAAGACCGTTGATACAGTGCTGAGCAATGTTAAGGACGGGGATATTATTTTGATTCATGATACCCATGCCCCCTCTGCCGCTGCCGCCCAGATTCTGATCCCGGAGCTTACCAAAAGGGGCTACCAGCTGGTGACAGTTTCAGAGCTGGCAGCATACCGGGGCGGTATGGAGGCAGGCAAAACCTACGGTTCTTTTAGAAAAAAATAGGTTTACGATGGTACAACAAGAGGGAGTCGGAAAAGGAGACAGATAGGAACTTTGCCGACTCTCTTTGACTGTGAAAAGGAAAAAGTATGATTAGTGCAAATGGAATTACACTTCGAATTGGAAAAAAGGCCCTTTTTGAAGATGTGAATATCAAATTCACCCCAGGCAACTGCTATGGGCTGATTGGTGCCAATGGGGCGGGAAAATCCACCTTTTTAAAGATTTTGTCAGGCAAAATCGAGCCCACCAAGGGGGAGGTGGCCATGAGTCCCGGTGAGCGGCTGTCCGTGCTGGAACAGGATCATTTTAAGTATGATGCCTTCACGGTTTTGGATACGGTGATTATGGGAAACCAAAGGCTTTATCAGATCATGAAGGAAAAGGATGCCATCTATGCCAAGGCGGATTTTGGCGAGGAGGACGGGATCCGGGCAGCAGATCTGGAGGGAGAGTTTGCCGCCATGAACGGCTGGGAGGCGGAGTCTGATGCAGCCAATCTGTTAAACGGTCTGGGAGTGGAGGGGGAATTCCATGATGCCCTTATGAAGGATGTGCCTTCGCCCCTGAAGGTAAAGATCCTTTTGGCCAGGGCATTGTTTGGTGCGCCGGATATTCTGCTCTTGGACGAGCCCACCAACCATTTGGATTTGGATGCCATTGCCTGGCTGGAGGAATTTTTAATTAATTTTGAAAATACGGTGATTGTGGTTTCCCATGACCGGTATTTTTTAAATAAGGTTTGCACCATGATTGCAGACATTGACTATGGGAAGATCCAGCTGTATGCAGGAAACTATGATTTCTGGTATGAGTCCAGCCAGCTGATGATCCGGCAGATGAAGGAAGCCAACCGCAAAAAGGAGGAAAAGATCAAGGAGCTTCAGGAATTTATCCAAAGGTTCTCCGCCAATGCCTCTAAGTCAAAGCAGGCCACCTCCAGAAAGCGGGCTTTGGAAAAAATCGAGCTGGATGATATCAAACCCTCCTCCAGGAAGTATCCCTATATTGATTTCAGACCCAATAGAGAAATCGGCAATGAGGTGCTGACGGTGGAAAATCTGACAAAAACCATTGAGGGGGAGAAGGTATTAGACGGCATCAGTTTTACCATTAACCGGGAGGACAAGGTGGCCCTGGTGGGCCCCAATGAAAGGGCCAAAACCGTTTTGTTTCAGATTCTGGCAGGGGAGATGGAGCCGGATGAGGGCAGCTATAAATGGGGGCTTACCACCACCCAGTCCTATTTCCCCAAGGACAATACCAAAGACTTTGCCGGAGAGGAAACCATTGTGGAATGGCTTACAGGCTATTCTGAAAACAAGGATGTCACCTATGTGCGGGGATTTTTGGGAAGAATGCTTTTTGCCGGGGAGGACGGCCTTAAAAAAGTCAATGTGCTTTCCGGAGGGGAGAAGGTGCGTTGCATGCTCTCTAAGCTGATGATCAGCGGCGCCAATGTGCTTTTGCTGGATGAGCCCACGGACCATTTGGATATGGAGTCCATCACTGCCCTGAATACGGGCCTGACAAAGTTTCCAGGAGTGCTGTTGTTTTCCTCCAGAGACCATCAGGTAGTAGAAACCACGGCCAACCGGATTATGGAAATCATAAACGGCAATCTGGTGGATAAGATCACCACCTATGACGAATATCTGGCCTCCGATGAAATGGCAAGAAAGCGGTTTACCTTCTCCATTACAGAGGATGAAGCAGGAGATGACTAAGGAGCTTTTATGAAGAAACTGATTTCCTGGAATGTAAACGGCCTGCGGGCTGCGGTTACCAAGGGCTTTTTGGACTTTTTTGCCGATGCGGATGCGGATATTTTCTGCCTTCAGGAAACCAAGCTGTCTGAGGGCCAGATCGAACTGGATTTGCCCGGATATTATGATTATTGGAATTATGCCGAAAAAAAGGGCTATTCCGGAGTGGCCATGTTTACCAAGGAAAAGCCTCTGGCCGTGACCTATGGACTGGGTCTGGAGGAGCATGACCAGGAGGGTCGGGTAATTTGTGCAGAATTTCCGGAATACTATGTGGTGACCTGCTACACCCCCAATTCCCAAAGGGGTCTCACCAGACTTGCCTACCGTATGGACTGGGAGGATGCCTTCCTGGCCTATGTGAAGGCTTTGGACGCAAAAAAACCAGTGATTTTTTGCGGAGATTTGAATGTGGCCCACAAAGAAATTGATTTAAAAAATCCCAAAACCAACCGGAAAAATGCCGGATTCACCGACGAGGAAAGGGAGAAAATGACCGCTCTTTTGGCTGCGGGCTTTACCGACAGCTTTCGGAGGCTGTATCCGGATCTGGAGGGAGCCTATTCCTGGTGGTCCTATATGGGAGGAGCCAGAGCCAAGAACGTGGGGTGGCGCATCGACTATTTCATTGTTTCCAACCGGTTGAAGGACGCCATTGCAGAGGCCAGGATCCATTCGGAGATTCTTGGCTCGGATCACTGCCCGGTGGAATTGGATTTAAAGGAATTATAAATAAAACAAGGAGAAGGAGGCTGCGATGGAAATTCGTCTGCTGGCATCCCGGATGTGGGAATATCCCCTGGGGCTGACCCCCACACCCGCCGGAATGGTGATAAAGGTCTTTCGAAACTGTGAGAATTTATCCCTGAAACTGTTTCAAAGAAATGAAAAAGAGGTATGGGATAGTTGCCCCTTCCCCCTGGAATCCCGGGTGGGAGACTGTTGGGCCATGGAGGTGCTGATCTCCAAGGGGGAAAAGAAGAACCTGGAGTATGCCCTGGAGGATGAGAAGGGGGAATTTCCCGATCCATATGGAAAGACCTTTTCCGGGCAGGACAGCTGGGGAAAGGAATCCCTTTGGAATAAGCCCAGAAGGAGCCCGGTATATATCCGGGAATTTGACTGGGAGGGGGACATTCCTGTGGAACTGGATCTGAGAAAATCCGTGATTTATCGGGTGCATGTACGGGGCTTCACCAAATCTGCCTCTTCCCGGGCGGTGCAAAAGGGCACCTTCCATGGAATTGTTGAAAAAATCCCCTATTTAAAATCTTTGGGCATTGATGCTGTGGATCTCATGCCCTGTGCAGAATTTGAAGAGCTGGAAAAAACAGCCCCCAGCTGGTCTTCCCTGTTTCACTCTTCTGAGGCTGCCTTTCGTATGAATTACTGGGGGTATAAAAAGGCGCTGCAGTTTGCCCCCAAGGCCTCTTACTGCACCAAGCGGTCCAGAGACCCGGTTAGGGAATACCAAAGCATGGCTAAGGCCCTGCATCAGGCA
>CALISX010000523.1 GCA_938041725.1 uncultured Lachnoanaerobaculum sp. | reverse complement strand
TTTCCATGAATATGGCAGGGATTCAGGCTGTGGCTTTGGTGCTGGGATTGTTTTCCGTGTGGGTGACCCTGAAAATATCTGCCGGTAAAAATGGTCTCTCCATTATTTTTTTGGTGCTTGCCGGTGTGATTGTATCTTCCCTGTTTAATGCGGTATCCTCCCTTTTAAAATACACGGCGGATCCCATGGATAAGCTTCCTGCCATTACCTACTGGCTTATGGGAAGCTTTACCGGTGCTTCCTACAAAAAATTACTTATCGGCACCCCCCTGATCTTCATGGGGGTGGTGGTGATTTACCTTTTCCGCTGGCAGCTGAATGTGCTGTCCTTAAGCGAGGATGAGGCCAGGGCCAGCGGCATTGATCTGCGAAGGATGCGTTTGATTTTTATTCTGGCCTCCACAGTGATTACCGCCTCCTCCGTATCCATGTGCGGTCAGGTGGGATGGATCGGTCTTTTGATTCCCCATTGTGCCAGAATGATGGCAGGCAGCAACAACCGCTTTGTGATTCCCCTAAGCATCAGCCTGGGAGCAGCTTTTATGATTGTGATTGATACCCTTTCCCGCAGCCTGACCATTATTGAGCTTCCTTTGTCTGTGCTCACTGCTATTTTGGGAGCCCCCTTTTTTATTTTGCTCTTGAAAAAAATGGGGAGGAATATTCAATGATTATGGAAGTGCAAAACGGCTGCTATTCCTATGCTGGAGGAAAGGAGATAGTCAGTGATGTCAGTTTAACCATTCCCAAGGGCAGAATGCTGGCGGTGCTGGGTCCCAATGGCATCGGGAAAACCACTTTATTAAAATGCATGACAGGACTTTTATCCTGGACCGGGGGACGCTCTCTTTTGCTGGGAGAGAACATTAAAGGGCTTTCCCCTAAAAAAATCTGGTCTGTCATTTCTTATATTCCCCAGTCCCATTCCTTTGCCTTTGGTTTTACTGGACTGGAAATGGTGGTTATGGGGAGAAATGTTCATTTGGGGCCCTTTAGCCAGCCGCAAAAAAAAGACATGGATATGGCCTGGGATTTGATGCAGAAGATGCATATCACCCATTTGGCCAACAAGGACTGCAATCGTATGAGCGGGGGAGAACTGCAAATGGTTTTGATTGCCAAGGCTTTAATCAGCAGTCCCCAGCTGATTATTCTGGATGAGCCGGAAACCGGTCTGGATTTTCACAATCAGCTTTTGATTCTGGATATGATTGACAGGCTGGTGCATGAGGAAAAGATTGCAGCTGTGATGAATACCCACTACCCCACCAATGCTCTGGCTATTGCGGATGATGCCTTTATGATGGATGCTGAAAGGGGATATACCTGGGGAAAGATTCAGGATGTGCTGACCCCGGAGCATATTGCAGAGGCATTCCGGGTAAAGGTGGTGGTGAATACAATAACATTTAAGGGAAAAGAGGTGCGCAGCATCGTACCAGTGGAGGTAATCCATTGAAGGATTTAGAGAAAATTTTAGACATTTTAGAAAGAAAGTATGAGAAGGCAGGAGTCCAGGCGGCAGATTTGGCAGAGGGGATTTTAGGGAACAAGTGGTATATGGCGGCGGATT
>CALISX010000522.1 GCA_938041725.1 uncultured Lachnoanaerobaculum sp. | reverse complement strand
CGGCAAAAAGGGAAACAGTCTCCAAAACATTCCCACAATCCCCCCATACAATACCCCGGCCTTAGAACCCCCATAAAAGCACAGCACCGTCAGCAGAACGTTTTTCGTAATGGCGGGCAGCAGTTTTTCCGCACAGAAAATGAAGGTCTGCTTGACATCGGTAAGGAATGTCCCTCCTGCATAATTCACCTCTGCCAAGGCCAAAATCAATGTCAGAAGCACCAGCCAAAGCCCCCGCTTTCTCGCATCTTTCCAGATACATCCAATGCCATAGGCCCGCACCGATTCCCGGGCAATCAGGGCCGGAAATAAAATCAGTACATTGTTTACAATGCCCGAAAGAGAACGGTCATAGGGAGAGCCTGCCAGCAGCTTTAAAAACGCCGCAGTGACATAGTGTAAGGAGATATATATCGCAGCAGCAACCACTGCGTTAATATATACCTCCTTCCTGATTCTTCTTTTCCCCGGCACATAGCTTCCCGGAAATAGAAAAAGCAATAGAAAAAAAATCGCTGCCCAATAAATGGAAAGCAGCGACTCCTGACTTGGCAGATATGGTTTCATCCAGGGAATCCCTGGAAGGCAGACCGCTATCAGCAAGACGCCTGCCGCCAGTTTATATCTCGGCCGCTTCATAGGCCGCCCACAGCCTCACCTTCCAAAGCTGCCCCTTGTTCTGCCTGCTGGTGGGTATCCTCTTTGCTGACACCCTCCGCCTCTTTCCCTTCCTGGGAAGTTCGGGACTCTGCCTCCGTCTCCCGGGCAGTCTCCTTAGAAGCCTCTTCAGAAGCTTCCGTATGGATCTCCCTTTGCATATGCTCTGGTTTTTCCTGGCTGCTGTTGGACTGGCCGGAAGTTTCTACAACAGACTCCTTTGGTGTGGTTGCTTTGGTCTCCTCACCAGATGCTGTCTCCCCTGCTTCCAGACCATCCTTGGTTTCCTTGGTTTCCTCTGTTTCCTTTACCGCAATCTCTGCTTCATACACCAAAGGCAGATCCACATCGGCCTCCAGCCGCTGCGTCCAGTATCCAAAGCCGGATATTCCCAAACAAATGCTAAAGCATGTCACTGCCGCTATGGCAAACAATTTCTTTTTCATAGGCCCCCTCCTTACATTCCTTTGGACTGAAGCTGATCCAAGTGCAGCTCCAGCTCTCCCCGATAGGTCACAATAATCCCGTTTCCACTGGTTTCCATGTCCTCCTCAGGCGGGGTCTCAAGCAAGCTTTCTTCAATCTCCACAGATTTTGGAAATGCATCAATTTTTTCCAGGGTTTCCGGAAGGGCCCCCAGGTAAATGCAGCTGTACAAAGTGTCATCCTTCTCTTCTACGGAATCATACTGCCAGAACTCCAGCAGCTGATTATAGGCCGTTGTCTCTTCCGTGTCTCCTACCTCATATACAGCCCCCTCATAACTTACAAAAATCTTTGCAG
>CALISX010000521.1 GCA_938041725.1 uncultured Lachnoanaerobaculum sp. | reverse complement strand
GGGGCCTGTATTTTGGTATATATGCTGGCCTATAAGGGAGGGCTGGATCCTTTGCGGGTGATTTTGGTGGGGGTGGCGGTGAATGCTTTGTTTACCGGCCTTACCCAGGGCATCAATGCCATGACAGGGGGGGCTTTGAGCGGTGTAGCCTCCATTGCCAATGCCAATATTTCCCAAAAAACCTGGGAGGATGTGTATACCATTACCGGTTATGCAGTCTTGGGACTGGTGCTTTCTTTCCTGGGATCCTATTACTGTGATTTGATTTCCTTAAGTGATGAAAGCGCCAGAGGGCTGGGGGTGAATGTAACCGGGGTGCGCATGGGTCTGTCTTTGATTGCGGTGGTGCTGGCAGGCATTGCCACCGCCCAGATGGGGGTGGTGTCCTTTATCGGTCTCATCGTTCCCCATATGGCAAGGATTCTAGTGGGCTCCAGACATGGCAGGCTCATTCCCTTTTCCATGATTGCCGGTGCTTTTTTGATGCTGCTGGCGGACACCCTGGGACGGAGCATTGCCGCTCCCTATGAGATTTCCGCCTCTGTGCTCTTTGCCATTGTGGGAGGCCCCATGCTGATTATGCTGATTAAAAGGAGTGACAAAACCTATGGCATCTGAGGAAAGGAAAATGATTGAAATAGAGAATCTGGGATTTTCCTATGACGGGGAGAACAAGGTGCTGGAAGGACTGCATATCACCATTCCCCGGGGAAAAATCACCGTGCTTATGGGCCCCAATGGCTGCGGAAAAAGCACCCTGTTTCGTCTGATTACCAAGGACCTCTACCCGGATACCGGGGTGATCCGATTAGAGGGAAGGGATATAGAGGACTTTGGCAGAAAGGAGTTTGCCCGGCAGGTGGCTATTGTACACCAGCACCAAAGCGCCCCGGGGGATATTACGGTGGAGCGGCTGGTGAGCTATGGCCGTACCCCCCATTTGGATCTGTGGCAAAGCGCCAATGGAAAAAAAGACCAGGAGGCCATCCAGGCCGCCATGGAGGCCACAGGAATTCTTCCCATCCGAAACAGACGGGTGGCGGAGCTGTCCGGAGGCCAAAGGCAGAGGGTATGGATTGCCATGGCCCTGTGCCAGGAAACGGAGCTGCTTCTTTTGGATGAGCCCACCACCTATCTGGACATCCGCTATCAGCTGGAGATTCTGCACCTGGTGCGTGCCCTGAACATCGAAATGAAAAAGACCATTGTGATGGTGCTCCATGACATTAACCAGGCCATGGCCTATGGGGATTTGTTTGTGGGAATGAAGGGGGGAAATATCGCCGTGTGGGGAGAAGCCCGAGAGGTGGTGACAGAGGAAGTGCTGTATGAACTGTATGATGTCCGGCTGCCCATTTTAGAGGCCCGGGGGAAGCGGTTTGTATATGCGGTGTAGAGGAAGCTTGGACTTATATTTATGATGGTGCCGACCCCCGGCATGGGGGGGACAGAGTATTTTTTAACATTGATAATCCTCAGAGAAGGGAGGCTCGTCCTAAAGAATTTCAAACCTTCACTGTGATTATAAAAATTCGGCCGTCACGCCGGCCGGATCATATGAACCAGGTTTCATGCAGGTGTATGGAACCATAGTTAAGGGGCATTGCCCAATATTTTTCGCTCCAGAGAGAGCAGAAAGGAGTTTTAAATGAAAAACTTCAAGAAACTTGTATTAACCCTGATGCTGGTTGCAGCCATGAGCGCTATGTATGTAGTTTCTGCTTTTGCAGCCACCGGAATTTTCTATGTGTCCAAGGATGGAGGAGCTACCTATGAGAAGGCTCCCTTCCACGCCCAGCAGACCATTGCCGATGTGAACTTACAGAATGGCCAGTACAAAATTATCTTTAAAAAGGTTAATTGGTTGATTGCTAAGGGAGAGGTAACAGAGTTCAATGGAAAAGTAGTTGCCTACAAGGGAAGGACAAGCTACCCTATCACGAGTGATTATCTGGTAAAGTCTTTTGCTTTAAATGATGGAGGTACAATTACGGGTACGCCGGTACAGTTTAAGGTTCATGCTATCAGGTTTGGCAAGGAGTATAACCATGCTTATGATAAGGCGGTGTTGGTAATTCGGTAATCGGATTACAGTTAAGAGAGGAGTATCATGTTTAAGAAGTTAAAACAGCATTTTGCTTTGGTGCTGGCTCTTCTACTGACATTGCTCTCTTCTATGAACGGGGTTTCCGGTTTTTTTGCCGGAAACCTTGTTTTTGCAAATGAGGAGAACAATTTAAAAACTTATTTAGTGCCGGTGGCAGTAACAGATTCTGAATGGGACAATTATAATGCAGAAGTGCCAACACTGGTTAACAATCGTAATGGAGAAAGACCTCAAGTTAAGGACTATGCCTTGGTACAGGAAAATACAGATGGAAGTTTCACAATAAGACTTGAGTATGCTTCTTACCATTTATATGAAATGGTACAGGTACTAAATACAGAGAAGATAGACAGCTTAAAGGAAACCTATGATGCTTTTACCTTTGTTCCTTTTGGTAGCTTTAATGCTCCTGCTTCAGCACAGGAATATAAAAACGCTGATATTGCACAATTTGATATTAACCGCGGTTATATTAGTGAGACAGCGAATGCATATTATAAAGAAGATGTGCAGGTGGGACTGGCTGATTCTGATTTGGATGTGGGATATATAGAGTTGAAAGTAAACAGCTTACAAAATGATATCCCCATCAAGTGGTACGCCTCTGCCATTAGAGAAGAAAGTGAATACTATTTCACTGATGCAGATGGTGTATATATCCGGCTGTGGGAAAAAAAGAAGATTTTACTGCCTCAGGATAAGACACTTAAAGATGGAATTCAGGCGACTGGATACCAATGGACCAATTATTCGGAAAAAAATTCGAATGATATTTACAATGGAGAAAGAAATATTTCTGCTGCTGCTTGGAATATTTTAAATGGCTTATTTAAAAATCAAGTTAGTATTCAAAAAAAATCGGACGGTTCCTTAAAGGCAATTTTTACACTAAGAGATTTGAATCAGGAGGATCCTGTTACTTCGATAAAAATTGCCAAGAAAAAAGAAATGACTCCTGAAATTGCCACTGATAATGGTAAAGCCAATCTGTATATGTCAGAATACCAGTATGTGGAATGGGAGGAGTTGCTACCACAAGATACCCAGACTGTAGAGATTGACTTTAAGGATTTGACAGATGCCAAACTGTTTCAAGTTTCCACCAGGTCAAAGGATGAGAAAAATCTTTCCATTACAGATGAAAGTCGCAAAACCTATTTTTATGGTACCCTGTGGCTTACCCAGGAAATTGCTCCAGAAGTGGGAGAGGTTGTTTTACAAAATGTCGGGGAAGTGGATGCCAGACTGATTTCCACCAGTGATGTGATTCCTGCGGATGGCTCCTTTACCCTGACAACCAGCGAAGCGGTCAGCAAATCCAAGGCTGCCAATACAACCCAGGTAGTCAGCGCCTATGCCATGGATAAAGACCATTGTGTATTTTATGATTTCTCTATTAAGGATAAAAATGGAGTGGAAATCACTCCCACGAGACAGATCAGTGTGGAGATTGCCCTTCCGGAGTTTTATAAGAAGGCTGCCAACCCTATGCTTTACTATGCAGACGGCAGTTATGACGGATGGAGGCTGCCGGAGCATAATGGAGCGCCCATTGGGCAGGTGATTACCAGGGATGGAAAGGAATATCTAAGGATTACCCCTACCGACCTTGCCCATCAGGTGTTTTCCCTGGGCATGATTGATGCAGGAACTCCCATGAGCGAGGCGGACATTGCAGCTTTGGAGCCGGGATATTACCGGGTGAATACCAACTTTACCATCACCCTTTTAAACGGTCCCTCCATGGCCAATCCGGTTATTGACAACAGTATGGGGGCCATTCTTCATATAAAGGAAAAGGGCAGTTCCTATGAAATTTTCATGCGTTTTCAAAGTATGAAGATTGGATCAGAAGCCTATGTAACAGGATTTAAAATGTACAATGGCTCCCTGGATGGAGGCAGCGAGCCTGCTACGGTATACAAATATGTGTCCCTGGCAGATACCAAGCCAGAGTCCTGGGGGGAGTACGGTTACTCTGGAAGACTGCCTGAGGGGGCCGAGGATCAGCTGATCTTTGAAGAGCTTAGTAAAAAATATCATATCCACTATCAGAATATTGTTTCCATGCCCCTGGAAAACCGGTACAACGCCAGGATGAAGGGCTGGTATGTAGGAATACTTTCTCCTTTAATGAATGCTGCTACAAATTCCCCCATGGATGAGGAAAAGCAGACCATCCTCCGGCTTACCAAGGAGACCCTGAAACCCCTGAAGCCTGAGGATGGAAATTACCTGGGTACCTATCATCCCTCGATTTTAAAGGCGCAGATGGATAAAGCCG
>CALISX010000520.1 GCA_938041725.1 uncultured Lachnoanaerobaculum sp. | reverse complement strand
GCAGCTCCTATGATTTGACTCCTGGCCACCCGCTTGCCCGTTTCAAGAAACAAGGAAGTGGCGGTTTGGGATAATTCTTCCGGAAATTCCACGATGTTTACATTCACCCCCAAACCGCATACCACATAGCGGATCCCATCCAGGTCAGCGCTCATTTCCGTTAAAATACCGCAGATTTTCTTCCCATGAAGCACCAGGTCATTGGGCCATTTGATTCCAATGGGAATGGAATAGGCTTCCTCAATGGCCTCCCCCATGGCCAGGGCTGCCAGCAGGGTAAGGCAGGGGGCCAGCTCCGGAGAAATCTTCGGACGAAAGCAAAGGCTCATACTGATGCTCTCTCCTGCCGGACTGCTCCAGTCTCTGCCTCTGCGCCCCCTGCCCTTGGTCTGGGTATCTGCCGCCGCCAAAAACACAAAATCTCCAGGGAGCCTTTCCTCTGCCAAAGACTTGGCCAGCCGGTTGGTGGAATCAACCTGCCTTTCATAGATCACATCAAAAAAAAGCCCCTGCTCCTCCAGGGCTTTTTGAATCTGTTCTGCACTTAAAAACTTCTCCTTGTTTTCCAGAAAATACCCCCTGTGGTTCACTGCCAGAATCTCATATCCCTCTTTCCTTAGGGCAGCCACCCCCTTCCACACAGCGGTTCTGGAAACCCGCAGAGCGGCGCTGATTTCCTGGCCGGAAAGAAATCCTTCCTGTTCCAGCAAAATTTTTAAAATTTCATCCTTTAACATAGCTTCCCTTATTGAATCAGCATGGCATCCCCAAAACTGAAAAAGCGGTATTTCTCCTGCACCGCCTCCTGGTAGGCCTGTAAAACCGCCTCCCGTCCCGCCAAAGCCGACACCAGCATAATCAAAGTGGATTCCGGCAGATGAAAATTGGTGATCAGAGCATCTGTGGCCAGAAAGCGGTAGCCGGGATAAATAAAGATTTCCGTTTCCCCGGATCCCGCCTGCACCAGTCCCTCCGAGCCGGCAGCGCTCTCTATGGTGCGGCAGCTGGTGGTGCCCACACAGATCACCCGGCCCCCTCTTTTTTTGGCAGCATTGATCCGATCAGCAGCCTCCCTGTCAATCACATAGGATTCAGAATGCATATGGTGGTTTTGCACCTGTTTTTCCTTTACCGGACGGAAGGTTCCCAGGCCCACATGCAGTGTCACCCGGGCAATGTCCACTCCCTTTTGTTGGATTTCCTCCAGCAGTCCCTTGGTAAAATGCAGGCCTGCGGTAGGGGCCGCAGCAGAACCGCTGTTTTTGGCATACACCGTCTGATACCGGTTTTTATCCTGCAGAACATGGGTAATATAAGGAGGCAGAGGCATATTTCCAAGTTCGTCTAAAATTTCCTCAAAAATCCCCTCAAAGGAAAAGGCAATGATGCGGTTCCCCTCCGGCCCCATATCCAGCACCTCCCCACGGAGTCTGTCTCCAAAGGAAAGCCTGGCACCGGGTCTGCACTTTTTCCCTGGACGCACCAGACATTCCCATTCTCCCTGAGAATGTCTTTTTAACAAAAGCACCTCCACCCTGGCACCGGTGTCCTCCCTTTTTCCAAAGAGCCTGGCAGGAATCACCTTGGTTTCATTCAGCACCAAACAGTCTCCGGGATGAAGATAATCTCCAATTTCATAAAAATGCCTGTGGGCGATCTCCCCGGTATGTTTGTCAAGAACCATCAGCCGGGAATCCGACCGGTTTGCCAAAGGATCCTGGGCAATCAGCTCCTTTGGCAAATCATAATAAAAATCCCTTACCTCCATAAGCCCCCGTTACTCCTGGGCCGAGGTTTCCGCCTGGCTGTACTCCGTAGAGGTCTCCTCTGGGGTCTCGGATTCAATTTCCACAGTGGCATCATCCACAGGCCCTACAGTCTCCGCCTCCTCAGAATAAGAAATGGGCCCCAGATCATCACTGGTTTCCTCCACCTCCACATTGTCCGCCCAGATACTGTACAGGGCGGCCAGCTTATGGTCATTCCCCACCAGATCCGCCAGTTCCTTGCGCATCTGGGAATCCAGCACCCGCACATCCTCAGAACGGGCAATTTCATCAATCCGGGCATTTTCCGCCTGGGTCAGGGTATTGGGTTCCTTCATATGGAAACGTCCCAGAGCGTCCTCCACCACATAGGCCCAGGTCAGCATGGGAGCCGGGGTGTCAATGCCCTTGAATTTCACATAGCTGCTGATGAAAACAATATAGGTACCCTCTTCCAGCCCCTTGGTGACATAGCACACCGTATCCTGGTACTTCTCATACACCGCCATTTCATCCTGGAGCTGGGATTCCATCTCCAGATAGCCATCGGTGTCATTTCTGCCAAATACCCGGTACATCAAAGCTGCATTGCCCGTGGTCTTTGCCTCCTGGTATTTTTCCACCAAAGCATTGATCTGAGGGATGGCATTCTTTTGCAGGCCATAGGTGGCAAAATCCGTCAGCATCAGTTCACTGCTCTCCAAAGTGCTTTCCGGCACCGAAGAGGTCTGGGGGGCTGCCGCCTGGTTGGTGCGGACCCTGCCCCAAAGCAAAGCCACTGCCAAAATAACCAAAACCACCACCGGAAGAATCAGGGGCCGTATCAATTTTATGAACTTTTCATTTTCAAGCTTTTTATTAAAATCCATTCCTTTACCTCTATTATTTTCCCCGCTCTAGATCACCAAACGGGCTGCGCCGTAGATCCCGGCATCATTTCCCAAGGTGGCCAGCACGATCTCCGGGCGGTTGGAACTGATGGGGGTATAATGTATAAATTTTTTCCGGATCTTTTCAATTAAAAACTCTCCTGCCTTGGAAACCCCGCCTCCAATCACAAATACATCCGGGTCTACTGTCAGGGCCAGGTGGGACAGAGCAATGCCCAAATACTTGCAAACCCGATCCAGCACCTCCAAAGCCAGGCTGTCTCCCGCCTTGGCGGCCTCCAGCACATCCTTTGCGGTAATGGTATCCAGATACTTCAGCCGGGAGGTGGTGTGGACCCCCTCCAAAGCCCTTTTTGCCTCCCGCACAATGCCTGTGGCGCTGGAAATCTGTTCCAGACATCCCTTGCTGCCGCAGTTGCAATGCTCTGTTTCTGTTTCCCGCACATGCATATGGCCGATCTCTCCCCCCAGGCCGTGGCGTCCGGAAACAATCTTTCCATCCAGAATAATGCCTCCCCCCACG
>CALISX010000519.1 GCA_938041725.1 uncultured Lachnoanaerobaculum sp. | reverse complement strand
TGGGAAGAAAGGGCAGGGAAGCTCTTTTGCACAAGGGCTATGAAATAGCCGGGGATTATTCCGAGATTGTGGAAAGTCCTCTGTATCAGGACGGGGTGGATATGACCAAGGCGCTGCTCTCCCGGTTTACCAAGGGGGAGATCGGCGAGATCTATTTTATTTATACCAATTTTAAAAACACCGTGGTACACAATCCGGTTTTATTAAAGCTTCTGCCCATCCGTTCAGAAAATCTTCCTGCTGCCGGAGAGGAGGGCCCCCGGGCTTTGATGAATTATTCCCCCAATGTGGAGGAGGTGCTGGAGGGCATTGTGCCAAAGTACCTGGCTTCTGTGCTGTACGGGGGACTGATGCAGGCGGTGGCCTCGGAAAACGGTGCCCGGATGACGGCCATGGACAGCGCCACATCCAATGCCAATGATCTGATTGAAAAGCTGGGACTCCAGTACAACCGGGCCAGACAGGGCGCCATTACCCAGGAGCTTACGGAGATTGTGGCGGGAGCCAATGCGATTGCGTAAACAGATATAGAACAAAGGAGAAGGAAAATGGCAGAGCCAAATGTAGGCCGGATCACACAGATTATTGGTGCGGTGCTGGATATCCAATTCTCTGGTGGTCATCTGCCTCAGATTAATGAGGCAGTGAATATACAGACAAAGGACAACACTTCCCTGACAGTGGAGGTGGCCCAGCATCTGGGAGATGATGTGGTGCGGGCCATTGCCATGGGAGGCACCGACGGATTGGTGCGGGGCATGGAGGCAGTGGCTACCGGGGCCCCCATTACCGTACCCGTGGGAGAAGAAACTTTGGGGCGTATCTTTAATGTGCTGGGGGAGGTTATTGACAATAAGCCTGCTCCTGTCACAAAGGAGCATTTCCCCATTCACAGAAAGGCCCCCAGCTTTGAAGAGCAGTCCACCCAGACAGAGATTCTGGAAACCGGCATTAAGGTGGTGGATCTTCTCTGCCCCTACCAAAAGGGAGGGAAAATCGGTTTGTTTGGAGGTGCCGGAGTGGGAAAGACGGTGCTGATCCAGGAGCTGATTCGAAACATTGCCACAGAACATGGAGGATATTCTGTATTTACCGGCGTGGGAGAGCGAACCAGGGAAGGAAATGATTTATACCATGAGATGACAGAGTCCGGGGTTATCAATAAAACCACCATGGTGTTCGGACAGATGAACGAGCCTCCGGGAGCCAGAATGCGGGTGGGGCTGACAGGCCTTACCATGGCGGAATACTTCAGGGACCAGGGGGGGAAGGATGTACTGTTGTTTATTGACAATATTTTCCGTTTCACCCAGGCTGGTTCCGAGGTAAGCGCCCTCCTGGGACGTATGCCCTCTGCTGTGGGCTACCAGCCCACCCTGCAGACAGAGATGGGGGCCCTCCAGGAGCGGATCACCTCCACCAAAAACGGCTCCATCACCTCGGTGCAGGCGGTATATGTGCCGGCGGACGACTTGACAGACCCGGCCCCCGCCAATACCTTTACCCATTTGGATGCCACCACGGTGCTGGACCGTGCCATTGTGGAAATGGGTATTTATCCGGCCGTGGATCCCCTGGGCTCCACCTCCCGCATCCTTTCTCCCCATGTGGTGGGAGAGGAGCATTATCAGGTGGCCAGGGATGTGCAGCGGGTACTGCAAAAATACAAGGAATTACAGGACATCATTGCCATGCTGGGTATGGATGAGCTTTCCGAGGAGGACAAGCTCACCGTATCCAGGGCCAGGAAGATTCAAAGATTTTTATCCCAGCCCTTCTTTGTGGCCACCCAGTTCACCGGACTGGAGGGAAAGTATGTGCCCCTTTCTGAAACCATCCGGGGCTTTAAGGAGATTTTAGAGGGAAAGCATGATGCCATTCCAGAGCAGCTGTTCTTGAATGCAGGAACCATTGATGAAGTTGTGGAACGCTCTTTAAAATAAGGAGGTTTCATGGAAGAGTTAATTGTAAAGGTAATATGCCCCACAGAGGTATGTTATGAGGGCAAGGCCACTATGGTGGAGTTTACCACCACCATGGGGAATGTGGGAATCTATGCCAGACATATTCCTATGATTTCCGTGATTGCTCCGGGGGTTTTGCGGATTCATGAGGCCAAAGGGGAGATTGTGGAATTTGCACTGCACTCCGGGTTTGCAGAGATTTTGGAGGATCAGGTTACCATTATGGCAGAGGCCTGTGAGCGCCCTGGGGAGATAGATCTGGAAAGAGCCAGGGCGGCCAAGCAAAGGGCAGAGGCCAGGATCTCCAGCCATGATGCCAATGTGGATGTAGCCAGGGCGGAGCTGGCCCTTAGAAGGGCTTTGGTACGGATCAACCTGGGAGGAAAATAGTATAGATCCGGTTTCAGGACCGGTAAAGGCAGGCAGCGGAGCATGGGCTTTTTCATGTTCCGCTGTTTTTCTTGTGGTTGCAAAAGTGCCGCTACTCTATATAATAGGAGGGTAAGGAGGAAACATGCAGATTTCAGTAGGAGACATCCTAACCTTAAGAAAGCCCCATCCCTGCGGCAGCGTTGTATGGGAGGTGCTTCGCATC
The DNA here is from genome assembly GCA_938041725.1 of uncultured Lachnoanaerobaculum sp. GTDB lineage: Bacteria > Bacillota > Clostridia > Lachnospirales > Lachnospiraceae > Lachnoanaerobaculum. The sequence goes on along the minus strand of CALISX010000519.1, from coordinate 7,969 downwards.
GGTCAGGATTTTCGTATGGAGTGTAAGGGCTGCGGACATCAGGTGATGATTCCCAGAAGCACTGTTGAAAAAAATATCAGGAAAGTAAGAGAACATGAATAATTCCAATGAAAAGAATATAGAAAACACCCTGGAGGCACCGGTCTCAGATCAGGACAAAAAACAAAAGAAAGTATGCAGCATCTGCAGGAAGGATGAGGATCATACCACCAATATGCTGACCATGCCGGATGGCAATTCGATTTGCAGCAGCTGTCTTCAGTCCATGCTGGACCGGTTCAAGGGGGGGATGCCCGGAACAGGCACCGGAGGATTGGCGGGGGTGCCGGATCTTTCCGCTCTTTTGTCCAATATTGATCTGTCCAATGTACAGGGACTCTCCTTTATGAATGTGCCCCCGGAGATGTTTGAGAACTTTTTGAAAATGGGGGGCGGCCCTGTGCCAGAACGAAGTAAGGTGAAGGAAAAGAATAATGACAAAAAAGAGCCGATGTTCACCATGAAGGATGTGCCGGCCCCCCATATGATTAAGGCTATGCTGGACGAATATGTGATTGGTCAGGACAATGCCAAAAAGACCATGGCGGTGGCAGTATACAACCACTATAAGAGGGTTTTTTTGGGAAAGGACCAGGAGGGGGGCATTGAGAAGTCCAATATTTTAATGATCGGTCCCACAGGAAGCGGCAAGACCTATCTGGTGAAAACCCTGGCCAGGCTTTTAAATGTGCCCCTGGCCATTGCTGATGCCACGGCCCTGACAGAGGCGGGATATATCGGAGACGATATTGAAAGTGTGATTTCCAAGCTTTTGTTAAAGGCGGACAATGATGTGGAAAAGGCGGAATGCGGCATTGTATTCATTGATGAGATTGATAAAATCGCAAAGAAAAAGAACCAGCATTCCCGGGATGTAAGCGGAGAAAGCGTCCAGCAGGAGCTATTAAAGCTTTTGGAGGGCACCAATGTGGAGGTTCCCGTGGGCACCAATCAAAAAAGCCCTCTGGCTCCCATGACCACAGTGAATACAGACAATATTTTATTTATCTGCGGAGGAGCCTTTCCGGATCTTACGGATGTGATCCGGGAGCGGGTGACAGGAAATGCCTCCATGGGCTTTAATGCCCCCTTAAAGGGGGATTTGTCCGGAGATGATCTGTTGGCCCAGGTAACCACAGAGGATATTCGAAAATTCGGTATGATTCCTGAGTTTATAGGCCGTCTGCCGGTGGTGGTCACTTTGTCAAGGCTGGACAGAGAGGCTTTGATGAAGATTTTGCAGGAGCCCAAAAACGCCATTTTAAAGCAGTATAGCAGGCTTTTGGCTTTGGATGAGGTGGAGCTTGTGTTTGAGGAGGAGGCTTTGGGCTGGATTGCGGATGCAGCCCGGAAAAAAGACACCGGGGCCAGGGCCCTGCGCTCCATTATTGAGGAGTTTATGCTGGATATTATGTATGAAATTCCCAAGGATAAGAACATCGGAAGGGTGGTCATTACCAGGGATTATCTGGAGAAAAAAGGGGGACCCAAGGTGATTATGCGAGGTGAAGTATGATATATGTTGTGTTGGCACCATTTTTGGCTCTGGTGGATTTAATTGCAAAATACGGCATTGAAAACATGAAGGAGAAGGATCTGCCCAGATATCTGGGACCGGTGGAGATTAAAAGGGTATACAACCGGGGCTTTTTTATGGAATCCTTCCAAAATCAGAAAAAACTGGTAAAATATCTTCCCCTGGGGATTACCTCCTTTTTGGTGGGAGTTTTGGCCCTGCTGCTTCCCCAAAAAGGGAAGCACCTGCAAAAGCTTTCCCTTAGTCTGGTGATTGCCGGAGGCCTGAGCAATCTTTTTGAGCGGTTGTTCAAGGGCTATGTGGTGGACTATATCCATGTGCGGGTAAAGGTACTGGAGAAAACCGTGTTCAATCTGGGGGACGGCTGTATTTTCCTGGGAGGGCTTCTGTACCTGGTCAGTTTGTTAGGTTCCAGGAAAAAGAAGGATTCCCTTCAGGACAGGGAGTAAATTTGGATACTTCAATTCTACTGCAAATCGGGATTTTACTTGTATTACTGTCCATGTCAGCATTTTTTTCCTCTGCAGAAACTGCTCTCATGACCTCTAATAAACTAAGACTCCGCTCTCTGGCAGAGGCGGGGGACAAAAGGGCCCAAAGGGTGCTGGATGTCACCGCCCAGCCGGAGAAGATGCTTTCTGCTATCTTAATTGGAAACAACATTGTGAACCTTTCTGCTTCTTCCCTTTCCACTACCTTGACTCTGCAGATTTTTGGCAGTGCTTTGGTGGGGGCAGCCACAGGGATTTTAACCTTTTTGATTTTAATTTTCGGAGAAATTACCCCTAAAAGTGTGGCAGCCAAAAATGCAGAGCATACTGCCCTGTCCTATATTTCCATTATTGCTTTTTTGATGCTTGTTTTGACACCGGTTATTTTTGTGGTAAATAAGGCTGCGGGTTTGGTGATTCGGCTGTTTGTGCCCAGAGAGGGACAGAATGAGGATCTGGTGACGGAAGAGGAGCTGCGGGCCATGGTGGAGGTAAGCCATGAGGAGGGGATCCTGGAAAATGAAGAAAAAAAGATGATTGTAAATGTGGTGGACTTTGGGGATACTGAAGCCGGAGATATTATGGTGCCCCGGGTGGATATGGTCATGGCGGATGTGAATTCCGATTATGCCGCCTTGTTTGCTCTCTTTAAGGAGGAGCGCTATACCAGAATTCCCGTATATGAAACCAGCCCGGACAATGTGATCGGCATTATCAATGTGAAGGATTTTCTTTTAATAGAAGACCGGGAGAATTTTTCCCTGCGGGATCATTTGCGCCAGCCTCTGTTCACCTTTGAATCCAAAAAAACCGCAGCACTTATGATGGATATGCGAAAAACCGGCGCCAACATTGTGATTGTTTTGGATGAATACGGGGTAACGGCAGGGCTGATTACTCTGGAGGATATGCTGGAGGAAATTGTGGGAGAGATCCGGGATGAATTTGATGCAGAGGAGGACGAGGGCATCCGCCAGCTTTCTGACAGAGAATTTTTGATTGACGGCTCCACCAAACTAAGCGACATCAATGAAAAGCTGGGACTTGATTTTTCCTCAGAGGAATATGAGTCTTTGGGAGGGTTGATTATGGAAACCTTAGGCCGGGTGCCGGAGGAGGGGGAAAGCCTTTCCATTGATGCCTGTTCCCTAAAGGCGCTGCAAATGGACAATGCCAGAATCGAAAAGGTGCGGCTGGTAAAACATTCCCAATAGAGGCCCCGGAACCGGGACGTTTACTCTCACAGGGAATCGTGCTATGATAGGGCGGAAAATAATAAGATGCTTTAGGGGAGGAGAAATGGATTTTTTATTTGATCTTCATACCCATACCATAGCCTGCGGACACGCCTATTCGACGTTAAAGGAAAATATGGATGGGGCCAAGGAGGCGGGACTTTTGGTGTACGGCTTGTCGGAGCATGCAGAGGGGGGGCCGGGTTCCTGCAACAATATGTTTTTTAAAAACTTGAAGGTACTGCCCAGAAACTACCGGGGCATGACCATTCTTCGGGGGATTGAGGCGGATATTCTGGATTATGAGGGAAACCTGGATGCAGACGAGGATATATTAAAGCGGCTGGACTATGCCATAGCCAGTCTGCATGTGGTGTGTATCCGGCCAGGCACCCTGGATCAAAATATGCGGGCCTATTTTGGCGCCATGAAAAATCCCTATATTACCATTTTAGGCCATCCGGATGACGGCAGGTATCCCATTGACAGGAGAGCCCTGGCCAGGGAGGCCAAAAAACAAAATGTGGTTTTAGAGTTAAACAACTCCTCCTTGAACCCTGCTGCCTCAAGAACCAACGGATTGGAAAATGCCAAGGAGCTGCTTCGCTGCTGTGAAAGGGAAGGAACCAGTATTATTTGCAATACCGACAGCCATTATGCAGATGATGTGGGGCGCTTTGCCCGCTGTCAGGCCCTTTTGGAGGAAATGCACTTTCCCCCGGAGCTGGTGCTGAACAATGATCTGGTGAAGCTTAAGAAGGTGTTATACGGGGAAGCCGCCGGGTTGTTTTGAGGATAACAGGAATGGAACACACAAAGAAAAAACAAGAAGAAACCAGAAGTATCCGGGATATGACAGAGGGGAGTCCTGCCGGACTGATTATAGCCTTTGCCCTTCCCATGCTCATTGGAACCTTGTTCCAGCAGTTTTACAGCATGGTGGACGCCTTTATGGTGGGGCGCTATATGGGAGTGGACTCCCTGGCGGCGGTGGGATCCACCTCTGCCATTTTTTTCATGGTAAATGGCTTTGTAATAGGGAATTCTGCAGGTTTTGCCATCCCTGTGGCCCAGAAATTCGGGGCAGGGGACTATACCGGGCTTCGCAGATTTACTGCCAATGCAGCCTGGCTGGGCATTCTTTTTTCGGTGGTGATAACCGGCGGCGTTTGTGCTCTCACAGGGAAGATTCTGGTTTGGATGCAGACACCCCAGGCCATTATGGCAGAGACCTATACCTATATCATTATTATTTTTGCCGGGATTCCCGTTATGTATCTGTATAATCTCACGGCCAGTATTATACGGGCTTTGGGAGATTCCAAAACTCCCTTGTATTTTTTAATGATTGCCGCTGTTTTAAATATTGTGCTGGATTATGTCTCCATTGGAGTGCTTCATATGGGAGTGGCAGGCCCTGCCTATGCTACGGTGATTTCCCAGGTGGTTTCCGGGATGCTTTGTTTGATTTACATGGGAAAAAAATTTGCTATTTTGCACATGAGCAGGGAAGAGGCGGCCTTTTCCAGGCACCATTGCCAGGTGCTTTTAAGCATGGGAATTCCCATGGGCCTGCAGTATTCCATTACTGCCATCGGCTCGGTTATACTGCAGACGGCAGTGAATGGACTGGGGGCGGTCTCCATGGCCTCTGTAACGGCGGGGCAAAAGCTTAGCTCCTTTTTTGTGGCGGTGACCGACGCTTTGGGTATGGCCATGGCCACCTACTGCGGCCAAAATGTAGGAGCCGGAAAGTTGGATCGGGTGTGGCAGGGGGTGAAGGCCGCCACTCTGATGGGACTGGTGTATGCCGCTGCCATTTTTGTGTTCATGATTTTTGCAGGAGGAGCCCTTCCCAGGCTTTTTGTGGATCCTAAGGCAGCCAATGTGGATCAGGTGGTGAGCCAGGCCCGGACATTCCTTCTTTGGAACTCTGCCTTTTACTGGGCCTTGATTTTTGTGAATGTATGGAGAAATTCCATTCAGGGTATGGGTTTTTCCGGCTTTTCCATTTGTGCAGGAATTTGTGAGATGTTTGCCAGGGCCTTCATCGGCTTTGCGGCGGTGCCGGCCTTTGGTTTTGTGGCAGCCTGCACTGCTTCCCCTCTGGCCTGGATTGCCGCCACCGCCTTTTTGATTCCAGGGCTTTGGCACTGCTTAAAACGGCTGGAAAGGGTATTTCAGTCCCAAAAGACAAAGGATTATTATGGATCGTAGGAAAACACTGGGGGTACTGTATGTTTTGGGGGCAGGCTTTGGCTTTGCCCTCATGGGGCTTTTTGTCCGGATGGCGGGGGATATCCCCACCTTTGAAAAAGTTTTTTTTCGAAATCTGATAGCGGCAGTGATTACTTCTGCTTTGATTGTGCAAAATAGAAAGGCCATAGCTCTCAATGCCGGGGACTGGGGATATTTATTCCTTCGGGCCCTTTGCGGCACAGTAGGGGTCATTTGCAATTTCTATGCCCTGGATCATATGAATATTGCGGATGCCTCTATTTTAAATAAGCTCAGCCCCTTTTTTGCGGTGGCAGGCGGGTATTTTTTAATAAAGGAAAAACTCCATACAGTGGATGTGCTGGCTCTGATGGCCGCCTTTACCGGTGCGGTTTTTGTGGCAAAACCAGGGGCCAATATGGCCTTTTTGGTGGCTCTTATTGGAGCAGCAGGGGGACTTTTGGCAGGTTTGGCCTATACCTTTGTGCGGATTCTCTCCAAAAGGGGAACTCCGGGATATGTGATTATTTTTTCCTTTTCCGCCTTTTCCTGCTTGTCCTCCCTTCCCTTTATTATGATGGATTTTACAATGCCCAGTTTCCCCCAGCTTTGTATGCTGCTGGGATCCGGGTGCGCCGGAATGATGGGGCAGCTTTGCATCACCAGGGCCTATACCTGCGCCCCTGCCAAGGAAATCTCTGTGTTTGATTATACCCAGGTGGTATTCTCTGCTCTATTGGGCTTTGTATTTCTGGGGCAGATTCCAGATCATTGGAGTGTCATGGGCTATGGGATTATCATCGGCACAGCGATTATGAAATGGCAGTATAATCTTAGGAGAGGGGAGTGATTCTCCCCTTTTATAGACATCATCGCTCATAGTGTGTCCACATGCGTATAATCTTTACATATCCGTCATAGTCAATCTCTTCATGTGTGTTAGGCTCTTCTATTACCTGAAATACAATCCTGTGTTGGATATTGATTCTTCGAGAACAGTATCCTTGTAAATTTCCTGCCAGTTTTTCATATGCTGGAGGATTCTGAAAGGGATCCTTTTTCATAATCTCAATCAATTCTTTGGCCTTTTTGTCCAATCCGCAGGATTTCAGATTCCTTATGTCTTTGGCAGCCTGTTTTGTATAAATAATCCTGTACCTTACCATTCCACCTCTGACTCATCAATGCAGTCGGAAATATCCGTATTTCCTCCCTCGATGATAGATTCTGTCATACCAGGAATAGACATCAGATACAGCGTTTCTTCAATGGCTTTCCAGTCCTCCTCACCAATCAAAACTGCATTTTTTCCTCTGGCATTTGTAATCGTTACCGGAGTACAGTTTGCGTTTACCTCCTGTATCAGCTGATAAATATTTTCTCTGGCTTTTGTTGCTGTAATTGCTGTCATGATATCACCTCTTTTTGTTTTAGCATAACGTACGTTTATACGTTCGTCAATATGTCCCTGCGCTTTTTTTAAAAAATGTAAAAGAGAGGAAGGCAGTCTTTATCCTTCAAGAAAATTCATTTGCATAATAGAGACAGATAGAATAGAATACAAGTAAAGGGCGTTCCCATAGAGTAGTATACAGGCAAAAAATCGGAGAGGCTGATTTACAGGCGGCTGTCTCCGATTTCATTTGTTTTCGGAGGAAAGGAAACATAAGAATGGAATTTAAGCTGCACAGTGAATTTGCTCCCACAGGGGATCAGCCCCAGGCCATTGAGGCTTTGGTGAAGGGATTTCAAGAGGGAAATCAGTTTCAAACTTTACTGGGGGCCACCGGCTCCGGCAAAACCTTTACCATGGCCAATGTGGTGGAGCGTCTGCAAAAGCCCACTTTGGTCATTGCCCACAACAAGACCCTGGCCGCCCAGCTTTACGGGGAATTTAAGGAGTTCTTTCCGGAAAATGCGGTGGAATACTTTGTGTCCTATTATGATTACTATCAGCCTGAAGCCTATGTTCCCTCCACCGACACCTATATTGAAAAGGATTCTGCCATTAATGACGAAATTGACAAACTGCGCCACTCCGCCACGGCGGCCCTGTCCGAAAGAAGGGATGTGATTATTATTGCCTCTGTGTCCTGTATCTACGGTTTGGGAAGCCCCATTGACTATCAGAACATGGTGGTTTCTTTGCGTCCCGGCATGGAAAAGGACAGAGACGAGGTGATCCGCCGATTGATTGATATGCAGTATACCCGCAATGATATGGATTTTCACCGGGGAACCTTCCGGGTGCGGGGGGATGTGCTGGAGGTTTTTCCGGCGGCGTCCACCAGTATGGCCTACCGTTTTGAATTTTTCGGGGAGGAGGTGGAAAAAATTCTGGAGATTGACACCCTCACAGGAAATATTAAGGCGGAGCTGGCCCATGCGGTGATTTTCCCCGCCTCCCATTATGTGGTGGCGCCGGAAAGACTTTTAGAGGCTTCAGAGAA